>JAHECY010000050.1 GCA_024641505.1 Gammaproteobacteria bacterium | reverse complement strand
CGGGCGACAACGTGAGCGTCAAGGTGAGCCTGATTGCACCCATCGCCATGGAAGAAGGTTTGCGGTTTGCGATTCGTGAAGGTGGCCGTACCGTAGGCGCCGGCGTAGTTGCGAAAATTATTGAATAATTATCTCAGGTAGAGCATTCATTATGGTTACTCCTTCCAGTCAACGCATCCGTATTCGTTTGAAGGCGTTCGATTACCGTCTGATCGATCAATCAGCGCGGGAAATCGTCGAAACCGCCAAACGTACCGGGGCTCAGGTGCGCGGTCCGATACCGCTGCCGACCAAGAAAGAACGTTTCACCGTGTTGATTTCCCCGCACGTGAACAAGGACGCTCGTGACCAGTATGAGTTGCGTACCCACAAACGCTTGATGGACATCGTGGATCCTACGGATAAGACCGTTGATGCGCTGATGAAGCTGGATCTGGCTGCCGGCGTGGATGTACAGATCAAACTGAGTTGATGTAGTCAGGCAATCGTTAGAGAGAATTTGAGGTAACACCATGGCAATCGGACTGGTAGGGCGCAAGTGCGGCATGACCCGCGTATTCACCGCGGCGGGGGATTCCATCCCCGTAAGTGTCATCGCCATCGAGCCCAACTTAATTACGCAGGTTAAAACCGAAGAAAAAGACGGCTATCGCGCCCTGCAGGTGACCACCGGTACCCGGCGTCCCTCCCGGGTAACAAAGCCGATGACAGGCCACTTTGCCAAGAACAGCGTGGCTCCGGGTCGTGGTACCTGGGAATTCCGTCTGGGTGAGGGTGAGGCTGCTGATCTGACGGTTGGCGGTGAAATCAAGTTGGATACCTTCAGTGCCGGCCAGAAAGTCGACGTTACCGGTGTCACCATTGGTAAGGGTTTTGCGGGCGTTATCAAGCGTCATCATTTCCGTACCCAGGATGCTACCCACGGTAACTCCTTGTCCCATCGGGCACCGGGTTCCATCGGTCAGAACCAGACGCCGGGCCGTGTTTTCAAAGGCAAGAAGATGGCGGGGCAAATGGGTAATGTGCAACGTACCACCCAGAGTCTGGAAGTGGTGCGGGTGGACGTGGAGAAGAACGTTATTTTAATCAAAGGTGCGATTCCCGGCGCCAAGGGTGGCGATGTCATCATCAAACCCTCGGTTAAAGCGCGATAAGAGAGTAGCTTATGGATCTGAAAATTATATCAAGTGCCGGAACATCATCGGGGTCAGTAAGTCTATCTGACGCGGTGTTCGCCACGGAATTCAAGGAGCCCTTGGTACACCAGGCGGTGGTCAGCCACTTTGCCGGTGGCCGTAGTGGTACCAAAGCGCAGAAAACCCGTAGCGACGTGCGCGGTGGTGGCATCAAGCCGTTCCGGCAGAAAGGCACGGGTCGTGCCCGCGCCGGGACCATTCGCAGCCCGTTGTGGCGTGGGGGCGGGAAGGTGTTCGCGGCCCGTACCCGTGATTTCAGTCAGAAACTGAATCGCAAGATGTATCGCGCGGCGATGCGCGCCATTCTGTCGGAACTGGCGCGTCAGGACCGGTTGATCATCGTTAATGAATTCGGTCTGGACAAGCCCAAGACCGCGGCCCTCGCCAAGCAGTTAAAGGCCATGGGCGTAAACAACGTGTTACTGGTGACCGAGGCGGAAGACCGGAATCTGTTCCTGTCCGCTCGCAATCTGATCGGCGTGGATTTCTGCCAGGCAAGCGAGATCGATCCGGTGTGTCTGGTGCGTCCCGACCATGTGGTCATGACCGTCGCCGCGGCTAAACAGATCGAGGAGAAATTGGCATGAACCAGCAACTGCAAATGCAACTGATGGATGTGCTGCTGGCGCCTCACGTCACGGAAAAATCGACGGTCGCCGCCGAAAAGAGCAATCAGTATGTGTTCAAGGTACGGCCGGAAGCCGACAAGAGTGCGATCAAGAAGGCCGTGGAACTGGTGTTCAGTGTCAAGGTAGACGCGGTACGGATCGCCAATATGAAAGGTAAAACCAAGCGCTTTTCGGCTACGGAAGGCAAGCGTAAAGACTGGAAGAAAGCCTATGTGACTTTGGCTGACGGCCAGACCATCGACTTCGTAGGTTCAGCAGAATAAGGTATCGGCAGGATTCGTCATGGCAATTGTAAAAGCAAAACCCACATCGGCCGGACGCCGCTTTCTCGTCAAAGTGGTTACCGAGGGTATGCATAAAGGTGCACCCTTCAGCGGTCTGATTGAAAAGAAGTCCAAGAATGGCGGCCGTAATAACGGCGGTCGCATTACCACTCGGCATCAGGGTGGTGGTCACAAGCAGCACTATCGCATCGTCGATTTCAAGCGCAATAAGGACGGTATTCCTGGGCGTGTGGAACGCATCGAGTATGATCCTAACCGTAGCGCGCGGCTGGCGCTGGTTTTGTATGGTGACGGAGAACGCCGCTATATCATTGCGCCCAAAGGCTTGGAGCAGGATATGGAAGTGATGTCCGGTAACGAGGTGGCGATCAAGACCGGTAATAGCCTGCGTATCCGAAACATCCCGGTAGGAACGACGATTCACTGTATCGAGTTGAAGCCAGGTAAAGGCGCGCAGTTGGTACGCAGTGCCGGTGCCGGCGCGCAGCTGGTGGCCAAAGAAGGCGAGTACGCCACGGTGCGGTTACGTTCCACGGAAATGCGTAAAGTGCATGTGGAATGTCGTGCCACCATCGGTGAAGTGGGTAACTCGGAACATAACTTGCGCTCCATTGGTAAAGCGGGTGCGCAACGGTGGCGTGGCATACGTCCGACAGTGCGCGGCGTGGCCATGAATCCGGTTGATCATCCGCACGGCGGTGGTGAAGGCCGCACTTCCGGGGGGCGCCATCCGGTATCGCCCTGGGGTACGCCCACCAAGGGTAAGAAGACACGCCATAACAAGCGTACTTCCAATATGATCGTCAGAAAACGCAGCAAGAAATAAGCTAAGAGGTAATCACAGGTGCCACGCTCTATTAAAAAAGGTCCGTTTATCGATCTCCATCTGGAGAAGAAGGTTGCAGAGGCTCATGCCAGCAACAGCAAGAAACCGATCAAGACTTGGTCCCGGCGTTCCATGGTTATCCCGGATATGGTGGGCTTGACTCTGGCGGTGCACAACGGTCGGCAACATGTACCGATTCTGGTGTCGGAAAATATGGTGGGTTACAAGCTAGGTGAATTCGCGCCTACCCGCACCTACCGCGGCCATGTGGCGGACAAAAAGTCTAAATAAAGGTTAAGGCAGTCATGCAGACATTCGCAAAATTAAAATATGCCCGGGTTTCCCCCCAGAAAGCGCGCCTGGTCGCGGCTCTGGTCAAAGGTGAGCCGGTGGAATCCGCGCTGAACACGCTGAAGTTCAGCCCGAAAAAGAGCGCACACATTATCAAGAAGATTCTTGAATCCGCTATCGCCAACGCGGAACATAATGATGGCGCGGATATCGATGAATTGAAAGTAGCGAATGTGCAGGTTGACGAAGGTCCGGTGTACAAGCGTATGCATGCACGAGCCAAGGGGCGGGGTAACCGTATTGTGAAGCGGACCAGCCATATTACCGTAGTTGTTGCAGATAAAGAGAGTAAATAGATGGGACAGAAAGTTCATCCAACCGGTATCCGCCTGGGCATAGTCAAAGACTGGACCTCGAAATGGTATGCCGATAGCAAGAATTTCCCGGATCTGTTACTGACCGATTTAAAGGTGCGTGAATTTCTGAAGAAGCGCCTGGCGCAGGCCTCCGTGAGCCGAATCTTGATCGAGCGTCCGGCGAAGAACGCCCGGATTTCAATTTTCACCGCACGTCCCGGTATCGTCATCGGCAAGAAGGGTGAAGATATCGAGAAACTGCGCACGGAAGTGTCCCAGATGATGGGTATTCCCGTGCATCTGAATATCGAGGAAATTCGCAAACCGGAATTGGATGCGACGCTGGTTGCCGAGAGCATCGCGCAACAGTTGGAGCGCCGCGTGATGTTCCGCCGCGCCATGAAGCGTTCCGTGACCAACGCGCTGCGTTTGGGCGCAAAGGGCGTAAAGATCAATGTTTCCGGCCGCTTGAACGGTGCCGAAATCGCGCGCAATGAATGGTATCGTGAAGGCCGCGTGCCGCTGCATACCTTCAGAGCGGATATTGACTATGGCGTCGCCGAAGCCAACACCACATACGGTGTTATCGGTGTGAAAGTCTGGATTTTTAAAGGCGAAGTCTTCGATAAGGAAGAAGAACAAACCGTGGTGGAAACCACCACCAGCAGCACCAAGCAAAGCTAAGGATTTAGAACGATGTTGCAACCAAAACGAACAAAGTACCGCAAACAGCAGAAAGGCCGCAATACCGGCCCGGCGACCTCTGGCAATAAGGTCAGCTTTGGTGAATACGGCCTGAAGTCCATGGATCGTGGCCGCATCACCGCGCGCCAGATCGAGGCGGCGCGGCGTGCCATGACCCGTCACGTCAAACGGGGCGGCAAAGTTTGGATACGAATTTTCCCCGACAAGCCTATTTCCAAGAAACCTCTGGAAGTGCGGCAAGGTAAGGGTAAAGGTAACGTTGAATACTGGGTAGCGGAAATCAAACCGGGCACCATGCTCTATGAAATGGAAGGTGTGACCGAAGAGATCGCGCGCGAAGCGTTCAAGCTCGCGGCGGCTAAATTACCCCTTAGAACTACATTTATCACGCGGACGGTACTGTAATGAATGCGAAAGAATTGCGTGGCAAAAAGCCACAAGAATTGGCTGCTGAATTGCTTGCCCTGTATCGGGAGCAGTTTAACCTGCGTATGCAAAAAGGCACCGGCCAGTTGAGCAAGCCTGATCGTGTGCGCACCGTGCGCCGCGCCATTGCTCGTGTTAAAACCGTGATCCATGAAATGAACCAAGCAGCAAGTGGAGCGAAATGATGACCGCGGAAAAAACCGTTCGTGTAACCAGTGGCCGCGTCGTCAGTAACAAGATGCACAAGTCAATTACCGTAATGATTGAGCGGAAAGTGCGTCATCCAATTTATGGTAAATACGTGAAGAAATCCACGAAGCTCCATGTGCATGACGAGAATAATGAGTGTAATGAAGGCGATCTGGTGGCGATCACTGAGTGCCGACCCCTCTCCAAAACCAAGTCCTGGCGCCTGGTGGAGATTTTGGAAAGAGCCAAGTAATTGATTAAAAAGCGGTAGTTGTACAGATCCGGATTCTGAGATCCGCCTTTAAACAACTGGTAATAGTATGATATGATCCTGCCCCCAATGTCGGGTGGCAGTTAGTCTAGTTATTGGAGTAGACCATGATACAGATGGAATCCGTGCTTGAAGCGGCTGATAACAGCGGTGCCCGAAGAGTGCTGTGCATCAAGGTGCTGGGTGGGTCCAATCGCCGTTATGCGGGTATTGGCGACATCATTAAAGTGAGCATCAAGGATGCCATCCCCCGCGGTAAAGTTAAAAAAGGGGAGGTCTATAATGCGGTTGTGGTACGTACCCGCAAGGGTGTGCGTCGCCCGGACGGTTCGCTGGTCCGTTTCGACCGAAATGCGGCGGTGTTATTGAACAACCAGTTGCAGCCCATCGGTACCCGCATATTCGGGCCGGTAACACGCGAACTGCGTTCGGAACGTTTTATGAAAATAATTTCCTTGGCACCAGAAGTGCTGTGATGCCGGGAGCGAGAGACTATGCGCAAGATCAGAAAAAATGACGATGTGATTGTAATTGCCGGCAAGGACAAGGGTAAGCGCGGCAATGTGGTGAAAGTGCTGGTGGATGACACGGTCGTGGTGGAAGGCGTGAACATGGTGAAGCGTCATACCAAAGCGAATCCCAACGCAGGTCAATCCGGCGGTATTATCGAACAGGAAAAGCCTATTCATATTTCGAATATTGCTTTGTTCAATGCGGGTACCGGCAAGGCGGATCGGGTTGGATTCAAGGCGCTGCAGGATGGGCGTAAGGTAAGATTTTTCAAGTCGAATAGCGAAGTTCTCGACGCATAATACATATAGGTTGGATGCTGCAATGGCCAGGTTGAAAGAACATTATCAAACCAAGGTGGTACCGGAACTGATGAGTAAGTTCAAATACAAATCAGTGATGGAAGTACCGCGTATTACGAAGATTTCCCTGAATATGGGTGTCGGCGAAGCGGTGGCGGACAAGAAGATTATGGAGCACGCGGTTGGGGATATGACCAAAATCGCCGGTCAAAAACCCGTGGTAACCAACGCTCGTAAATCCAATGCCGGTTTCAAGATCCGTGAGGGCTGGCCGGTCGGTTGTAAAGTAACTTTGCGCCGCGAACGTATGTACGAATTTCTTGATCGCCTGGTAAGTATCGCGATCCCCCGTATTCGCGACTTTCGTGGTTTGAATCCGCGGTCGTTCGACGGGCGCGGAAATTACAGCATGGGTATCAAGGAACAGATTATTTTCCCTGAAATTCAGTATGATAAAATTGATGCGCTGCGTGGTTTGGATATCACCATCACCACAACGGCGAAGACCGACGAGGAAGCGAAGGCTCTGTTGATCGGTTTTAACATTCCTTTGCGAGGATAAGTCGACCCATGGCGAGATTAGCGACCAAAAATAAAGAAGCGCGGCGTCTGCGCACCGTTAAGAAGTACGCCGCCAAGCGTGCTGAATTGAAAATCAAGTTGCTGGATGTCAACTTGAGCGATGAAGAGCGTGAAGTAGCGCGTCGCCAGTTTCAATCCATGCCGCGTGACGCGAGTCCCTGTCGGGGGCGTAACCGGTGTCGTCTTACCGGGCGGCCGCATGGTTACTACCGCAAGTTTGGTCTGGGCCGTAACAAATTACGTGAAACCGCGATGCGCGGCGATATTCCAGGCCTGGTCAAGGCCAGCTGGTAAGAAACAGGAACACTATTATGACCATGACAGATCCAATTGCAGATATGTTGACGCGCATTCGCAATGCGTTGGGTGCCCGCAAGGCCACCGTGACCATGCCGTCTTCCACCAAGAAAACCGCTATCGCGGAAGTGTTGAAGGCCGAGGGTTACATCAGCGGCTATCAAACCGATGTCGTCGATGGCAAAACGGAATTGACCATTACGCTGAAGTATTTTCAGGGCAAACCGGTTATTGACAGATTGTCACGGGTCAGCCGGCCTGGCTTGCGAATCTATAAAGGGAAGGCCGACCTGCCTAAAGTAATGGGCGGGCTTGGTGTTGCGATTATATCCACCTCCGCCGGTGTGATGACCGACCGGGCTGCCCGGCAAGCCGGTTTTGGTGGTGAACTGCTGTGTGTCGTGCAATAACGAAGGTGATTTATGTCTCGAGTAGCTAGTGCTCCTATTAATGTACCGAACGGCGTGGCTGTCAACGTCAGCGGTGGCAATATCACTGTAAAAGGTCCTAAAGGCACATTACAGCAACGTCTGCACCGTTATGTGGATATCGCGCAGGAAGATAAGATCATCCGGGTCGTTACCAAAACACCGTCGGATGCGGCACGTATGCATGCCGGTACTATTCGCGCCCTGTTGCAGAACATGGTAACAGGTGTCAGTGAAGGTTTTATGAAGAAACTGGATCTGGTTGGGGTAGGGTATCGAGCCGCCGCCAAGGGCAAGGTGCTGAATTTGACCCTGGGTTATTCTCATCCTATCGATTTTTCGGTGCCCGAAGGAATAACCATCGAAACCCCCAGTCAAACGGAAATCGTGATCAAGGGCAGCGATAAACAGCAGGTGGGACAGGTAGCCGCGGTAATCCGCGAGTTCCGTCCGCCGGAGCCTTATAAAGGCAAGGGTGTGAAGTATTCCGACGAGAAGATCGCCCGGAAAGAAGCCAAGAAGAAGTAAGGTTTGATAAAGCACGGTTTCGGTAAACCGGTCTACAGTTACGAGGTCGAGACACATGAACAAGAAGCAGGCCCGGTTGCGCCGGGCACGCAAAACCAGAGCACGGATTCGGGAGCAGGGTATTGCGCGTCTGGTGATATTCAAAACACCCCGGCATATCTATGCGCAGGTGATTGCTCCGGAAGGCGATAAAGTGATGGTCAGCGCGTCGACCCTGGATGCAAAGGTGAAAGCGGATATTTCCAAGGGTGAAAGTAAGTATACGGGTAACGTATCCGCGGCGGGTATCGTAGGGCGTCATGTTGCGGAAGCGGCAAAAGCCGCCGGTGTGACGGCGGTGGCCTTCGATCGCTCGGGATTTAAATATCATGGCCGCATCAAGGCCCTGGCCGACGCTGCCCGTGAAGCGGGCTTGGCGATCTAGAGTTTAAGAGAGTATCGGGAAAAGGCACACTATGGTAAGCGTAGAAGCAAATGAAACAGATGGTCTGATTGAGAAGTTGATTTCCGTCAGACGCGTGGCGAAGGTGGTCAAGGGTGGCCGTCAGTTCGGTTTTTCAGCGCTTACGGTAGTGGGCGATGGCAAAGGCCGTGTCGGTTTCGGCAGCGGCAAGGCGCGTGAAGTACCCGTGGCCGTGCAAAAAGCCATGGAGAGCGCGCGCAAGAACATGATCACCGTGAATCTCAGCGGGGGCACGCTGCATTATCCCATGACCGCCGAGCATGGTGCCGCCAAAGTGTTTATGGCGCCGGCTTCAGAAGGTACCGGCGTTATCGCGGGTGGATCGATGCGCGCGGTGTTCGAGGCGGTGGGTATCAATAACGTGCTGGCGAAGTGCATTGGTTCGACGAATCCGGTCAACGTGGTTCGCGCCACGGTCAAGGGTTTGAAGGACATGTCCTCCCCGGAGCGGGTAGCCGCCAAGCGTGGTATGACCGTAAAACAGATTTTGGAATAACGTCATGGCAGGAAAACAGGTAAAAGTAACGTTGATCAAAAGTATGCACGGCCGCCTTGCCGCGCACAGAGCGTGTGTCACGGGTCTCGGCTTGCGGCGTATGCACCATTGCGTGACGGTGCAGGACACACCTGAGAATCGAGGCATGATCAATAAAGTCTCCTACATGTTGAAAGTAGAGGAAGCATAAGCATGCGGCTCAATACATTAAAGCCAGCCGAGGGTGCAACCACTCCGGCTAAGCGCCTGGGGCGCGGGATCGGCAGTGGTCTGGGAAAAACCAGTGGTCACGGTCACAAGGGTCAGAAGGCTCGCGCCGGGGGATTCCACAAGGTTGGATTTGAAGGCGGTCAGATGCCGCTGCAACGTCGTTTGCCAAAAGTGGGGTTTATCTCACGCCTGGCGAAAATCACCGGTGAGATTCGCTTGCATGAGTTGGCGAAGGTAAGTGGCGACGTGGTTGATATTGCGGCGCTGCAAAAAGCCGGAATTATCAGCAACGCCGTGCAACGCGCCAAGGTTATCGCGTCTGGCGAGATCAAAAAAGCCGTGACCGTCAAAGGTCTGCGCGTCACCAAAGGTGCCCGTGCCGCGATTGAAGCTGCCGGTGGCAAGGTAGAGTAAAAGAATCCCATGGCCGCTTCCCGCTCAGATATGTTGAACGCCCTCGGTGCCGGCAAGCTCACCGAGCTGAAACAACGCTTGTTGTTCGTTATCGGCGCGCTGATCGTGTACCGAATCGGCACCTTCATTCCCGTGCCCGGTATTAATCCGGAAGCGTTCGCGCTGTTGTTTGACCAGCAGAAGGGCACGATTCTGGATATGTTCAACATGTTCTCAGGCGGGGCCTTGCAGCGCCTGTCGGTGTTGGCTCTGGGTGTAATGCCCTATATTTCCGCGTCCATTATCATGCAGCTGCTGGCCGTAGTGGTGCCCACCCTGGAGCAGATGCGCAAGGAAGGGGAAGCGGGTCGGCGTAAAATTACACAATATACGCGTTATTTCACCGTCGTGCTGGCGCTGTTCCAGTCCACCGGTGTTGCCATGGCTCTCCAAGGGCAGCAGGTAGGCGGCGTTACCGTTGCCATGAATCCGGGTGTCGGGTTTGTTTTTACCGTGGTCGTGACCTTGGTCACCGGTACGATTTTCCTTATGTGGCTGGGCGAGCAAGTCACGGAGCGCGGTGTCGGCAACGGTATTTCGTTATTGATTTTTGCCGGCATCGTCGCCGGTTTGCCCGCGGCCATTGGCGGTACCCTGGAGCTGGCGCGCATCGGAGAAATGCACATCTTCACCGTGTTGATCATGTTCATGCTGGTGCTGGCGGTAACCGCTTTCGTGGTCTTTATGGAACGTGGGCAGCGTCGCATCACGGTGAACTATGCCAAACGTCAACAGGGGCGCCGCATGTTCGCCGGGCAGACCAGCCATTTGCCGCTGAAAGTGAACATGGCCGGCGTTATTCCTCCGATTTTCGCTTCCAGTATTATCCTGTTTCCGGCGACGCTGGGCGGCTGGTTCGGTGCCACTGAAGGCATGGATTGGCTGAAGGATATTGCGTCCACGCTGTCGCCCGGTCAGCCCTTGTACGTAATGTTGTATGCGACCGCGATCATCTTTTTCTGTTTTTTCTATACGGCGTTGGTGTTCAAACCGCAGGAAACAGCGGATAATCTGAAACGTTCCGGTGCCTTCATTCCGGGTATTCGTCCGGGTGATCAGACGGCTAAATATATCGATACGGTCATGTCCCGTCTGACATTCTGGGGTGCGGCCTATATCACGTCAGTGTGTTTGTTGCCGGAATTCCTGATTCTGTACTGGAACGTGCCTTTTTATTTTGGCGGCACATCATTGTTAATCATCGTGGTCGTAGTAATGGATTTCATGGCGCAAGTGCAAGCGCACCTGATGTCGCACCAGTATGAAGGCCTGATGAAAAAGGCCAAATTGAAATAAACGGCCGTAACCAAGAGATATTTTTGAGGTAGTTATTATGAAGGTTAGAGCATCCGTAAAAAAATTGTGCCGTAAGTGCAAAATCATCCGTCGCAACGGTGTTGTACGTGTGATCTGTTCTGAAGCCAAGCACAAGCAGCGCCAGGGTTAAAAGCCCTGAATTCGACTTGATTTTACCCTGCTAAGGTATTAATATCCGGCGATTTATCGTCCGGTGGACGGTTAGTTATTTTTTGGAGAGGTTTCATGGCCCGTATTGCAGGCATCAATATTCCTGTTCATAAACATGCAGATGTGGCATTAACTGCGATTTATGGCATTGGTCGGCCCAGGGCCCGCGACATCTGTGCCTCAGTGGGCATCGATCCCCAGACCAAAATTCGTGATCTGGACGAGGCGCGCCTGGAAAGTATTCGTACCGAGATCGGCAAGTATCTTGTAGAAGGTGACCTGCGCAGAGAAATCTCCTTAAATATCAAGAGGATGATGGACTTGGGGTGCTATCGTGGACTGCGCCATCGCCGTGGGTTGCCGGTGCGTGGACAGCGTACCCGCACCAATGCCCGGACCCGTAAGGGCCCACGTAAACCGATTCGTAAATAAAGTCTTAGGATTCAACCGTCATGGCTAAAACAGCGTCAAGAACACGGAAAAAGGTCAAAAAGAACGTCAGTGATGGCGTGACTCACGTGCACGCGTCTTTTAATAATACAATTATTACAATCACTGATCGTCAGGGTAATACTTTGGCATGGGCAACTTCCGGTGGCTGCGGTTTCCGGGGCTCACGCAAAAGTACACCCTATGCCGCCCAGGTGGCTGCTGAGAAAGCAGGTACCGTCGTCAAAGAAATGGGTATGAAAAATATGGAAGTCTGGGTCAAGGGCCCGGGTCCAGGGCGTGAGTCCGCAGTGCGGGCGCTCAATGCGCAGGGTTTCAAGATCACTAACATCCAAGATGTTACCCCGATCCCACATAATGGTTGCCGCCCTCCCAAGCGGCGCCGTGTTTAATTGTTGATGGAGGCGAGCTTTGGCTAGATATGTAGGTCCAAGATGTCGGTTGTGCCGCAGGGAAGGTGCCAAACTTTTCCTGAAGGGCGAAAAATGTTTTTCCGCCAAGTGCCCGGTCGAGAAGCGTAATTCGGCTCCTGGACAACACGGCGCGAAACGTGCCCGGTTGTCCAACTATGCAACCCAGCTGCGTGAAAAGCAGAAGCTGCGCCGTACTTACGGCATTCTGGAAAAGCAGTTCCGCCGCTATTACCATGATGCTGATCGGAGCAAAGGTGCTACCGGTGAGAGATTATTGCAGATCCTCGAGTCACGGTTGGACAACGTGGTTTACCGTATGGGGTTTGCGGTATCCCGCAACGAAGCGCGTCAATTGGTGCGCCATAAAGCCGTTGTGGTCGATGGTCAGGTGGTAACGATACCTTCGTTCCAGGTTACTGCGCATAACATCATTCAAGTCAGCGAAGGTTCACGCCAACAGTTACGCGTGACCGCAGCGTTGGAGATGGCGCATCAGCAAGGTATGCCGGAATGGGTGGACGTTGACATGAAGAACATGCGTGGTGAGTTCAAAGCCACGCCTGAACGCAGCGATCTGTCCCCAGATATCAATGAAAATCTGGTGGTGGAATTGTATTCCAAGTAAGTAGGGTTCATGGCCCTGTGCGGGCTGCGGTCAGGTTAGGAACGATTTTCCCGGTTATTGGAGAAAGACGCACATGCAAAGTTCAGTTACTGAATTTCTTAAACCACGTATTGTCAATGTGCAGGCTTTTAATGAACGGCACGCCAAAGTGGTGTTGGAACCTTTGGAACGTGGTTTTGGCCACACTTTGGGTAACGCGCTGCGGCGTATTTTGTTGTCATCGATGCCCGGATGCGCGGTCACGGAAGTTGAAATTGACAATGTGTTACACGAATACAGCACCCTGGAGGGTGTGCAGGAAGACGTAATCGATGTGCTGCTCAATTTGAAAGGCATCGCGGTGCGCATGCATACCAAAAATGAAACTACGGTGACCATTCAAAAGAAAGGTCCAGGTGTGGTAAATGCTGGTGATATTCAGGGCGACCACGACGTGGAAATCATCAATCCCAGTCACGTGATTGCGCATCTTACTGAAGCCGGTGAAATCAAAGTTCAGTTGAAGATCGTTAAAGGTCGGGGTTACCAACCGGCTACCGTGCGTTTATCGGAGCAACTGGGCGACCGTAGTATCGGCACCCTGCAGCTGGATGCGTCCTATAGTCCGGTGCACCGCGTCGCTTACAGTGTGGAGAGCGCCCGGGTTGAGCAGCGCACCGACCTGGATAAGCTGATTATCGAACTCGAGACCAATGGTACGATCAGCCCGGAAGAAGCAATTCGCAAGGCCGCGACGATCCTGCAAGATCAGTTGTCTACCTTCGTGGACCTGCAGAGCAAAGCTGAGCACCGCCAGGAAGAACAGCACGTGGAAGTGGATCCCACATTGCTGCGCCCGGTCGACGATTTGGAATTGACCGTTCGTTCGGCCAATTGCTTGAAGGCGGAACAGATTTATTATATCGGCGATCTGGTACAAAAAACGGAAGTCGAGCTGTTGAAAACACCTAATTTGGGTAAAAAGTCGCTGACCGAAATCAAAGACGTGTTGGCGACCCGCGGACTGTCACTGGGCATGCGCCTGGAAAACTGGCCGCCATCGAGCTTGCGCGATAAGGACCGGGCCACCGCTTAAACGCGGTGTTAACGGAAAACGTGGAAGTATAATTTGTTAAAGCATTTTCTAAGCTACAGGTAAAAGTATCATGCGTCATCACAATGCCGGACGGCAATTGAATAGAAACAGCAGTAACCGTAAGGCGCTGTTCAAAAACCTGACTTCTGCGCTGTTACGCAATGAAGTAATCAAGACTACCCTGCCCAAGGCCAAAGAATTGCGCCGGCACGCGGAACCCATGATTACTCTCGCCAAGAAAGACAGTGTCGCGAATCGGCGCTTGGCGTTTTCGCGCCTGCGGGACCGGGAAGTGGTTACGAAGTTGTTTAATGAGCTCGGTCCGCGGTATGTGCAACGTCCCGGCGGTTACCTCCGTATATTGAAATGCGGTTTCCGTGCTGGGGACAGTGCGCCCATGGCAATCGTGGAGCTGGTTGATCGTCCGGTGGTGGAAGAAGCGGAAACTGACGAAAAAGGTTCCTGATACCGCTACGCTCAGGTCCATGAAAAAGGCCGGGTTGATACCCGGCCTTGTCATTTATAGCCTGTAAAATATTTATCTGAGTATAGTATCGGCTTATGAAAACTGGGGGCATGGTTTTCAGATGTCAGGCTGTTATACTGCACCATTCCTTTTGTACTATTGCATCTGATGGGTTGATTGGGGATATTTCCGTTTCCCGCAGTCACCCGGGGTGCCGCGCCTGGAACGAAGCGCTGAGAAAAAATAAATATTAGTCATCCATTACCTTGAGGATTTACCGATATGACGTTTGATAATTTTGCTGATGCTCATGCAACGGTATTATGGACGATCTTTGCCATTGCGCTGGTCATGGGGGCGGTCGTCAATAAAACTAATTTCTGCACTATGGGGGCGGTTTCTGACCTGGTCAATATCGGTGATACCGGCAGAATGCGGGCGTGGCTGTTTGCCATGGCGGTGGCGATGATCGGGGTAGTGGCAATGGAAGCCACCGGCGTCATCGATCTGGGGGCTACTTTACCGCCTTATCGCGGTAGTAATTTCGCGTGGCTTGAATATATTCTTGGTGGCGTCCTGTTCGGCATCGGTATGACACTGGGCAGCGGCTGTGGCAATAAGGCGCTGATTCGTATCGGGGGCGGCAATATCAAATCTGTGATGGTGTTCGGGCTCATCGCCTTATGCGCCTATTTCATGTTGAACCCGTTTCCGGGCACGGATAAGACGCTATATTCTGAACTATTCTATCCCTGGACTAATCCCACCAACATTGCCATGGTTAGCAAACAGGACCTGGGTAGTGTGCTGGGCGCATTATTCGGGATGGATGCAGGCACCTTGCGTACAATTATCGGCAGTGTCCTGGCAGCAGCGTTATTATTCTTTGCCTTCAAGTCCGCCGATTTTCGTGATCGCTTCGACAATATTCTTGGCGGCCTGGTGGTGGGGCTCGCCGTTGTCGCCGCTTGGTATGTTACCTCCAGTCTGGTAACTATCGATGCAGACGGTGAAATGTATAGCTGGAAAACCTACACCGGTGATGATGTGTGGGTGATGCTCCAAGAACAACCCCGACCCAAAGATGTCGGTATTCAGTCCTTTACCTTCATTAATCCCATTGGGCAGACCTTGCGTTATGCGGTAAACGGATTCCAGAACATTTATGTCACCTTCGGTGTGGTGGCGGTAATCGGAGTCATTCTGGGGTCCCTGCTGTGGGCGGTTATATCCCGGGGATTTCGCATCGAATGGTTCGCTTCGGTACGTGATTTTGTCAACCACCTAATCGGTGGCATTCTCATGGGTATCGGCGGCGTACTGGCCCTGGGTTGCACCATCGGTCAAGCTGTCAGTGGGGTTTCCACGCTTGCCCTGGGATCATTTCTGGCATTTGGTGGCATCGTGTTTGGCAGCGCCATGACCATGAAAGTACAGTATTACCAGATGGTTTATGAAGAAGAAGCGACATTTTTCAAGGCCGTAATAAGTTCTTTGGCGGATATGCATCTGGTACCCGCTGCATTGCGGAAACTGGATAAAGTATAGGACCCTGACCAAGCGCATATGCAATTCCGGGGCTTGTTATTCCGGAGCAGTCAGGTATCATTGCACGCTTTCCACAACGTGGGCCGTTAGCTCAGTCGGTAGAGCACCGGACTTTTAATCCGTTGGTCGTAGGTTCGACTCCTACACGGCCCACCATTTAATCGCTCTCCCAAGTTCCCCCCGGTCTATTATTAGAATTTTAGCAAATAGCCCAATTTTCTTATAACCAATAGTAATAACAGCACCCTTCACCGAGCTCTCGCGGCGGGTACGCCGCTGTCTGCAAAAGTGGGGTGTGGACGCGAGGCTGGGAATGCCGCGGTAGTCTCTGGAACCGGTTTGGTACCCAAGGAATAATCGGTACCAGGGCGGTGGCCAACGAATGTGTTTCCGGAAAGCAATCAAATGTGTCGCGGGGGTCGATGATATGCGCTTGCGGCTTTGCTGTGGCGTGTAATTTTCACTGACGGCACACGCATTGGTGTCGCATCGGCTCGGGGCGCGGTCGGATCGATTGGCGCTAACACGGGAATCATTTCTGGTTCGGGTGGGGGCCGAGCTTACTCCGGTCGGAGTTGCATTACTGTGCGATAGTGTGTGCTTGGATCTTGGTTGGATTGGTAGCGTATTGATCTGAAAGGGTAAAATAAGAAGGCCCGCATCGCTGCGGGCCTTCCTGTTACTGCGAGTGAAGCAAGTAGAGGTGTTTTCAGCTTACTTCTTCTTGGCAGTTTTCTTCTTAGCTGCCTTCTTCTTAGCGGTTTTCTTCTTAGCCGCTTTCTTCTTAGCTGCCTTCTTCTTGCCGGTCTTCTTCACTGCGGTTTTCTTTGCAGCGACTTTCTTCTTGGGAGCTGCTTTACGTTTTGCAGTGCGCTTCTTCTTGGCAGCGGTTGCAGTCTTAGCAGCAGATTTTTTCTTTGTAGCCATATTATATTTCCTCCAAGTTAAATTACTCATGCATGAGTATAGTCGAAAGATTCTAATAGTCCATTAAATTTACACACTTACCCCTTGCACATGAGTAAGGATGTGAGTATTAGCGGCCACTTTTGTTTACCACTTTAGGTTTCTGGCGCTTTTTTACCCAAAATTTGTTAAATATTTTGCGATTTAAGGCCTGTTTACATGCTAAAAACAGCAATCAACACCCGATGACGAGTTTCATAGACAGTTTTTAATGGCTACTGTGGGTGTGATGGGCATCATCAACATTAAATTCGATCGACATAGGTGTTATTCGCATAGTGAATGCTAGCTGCCAAGGTATAAAAAGCGCTGGGTAATGGGGTGTGTGTCACGAAGCTTAGCGCGCAGCGTAGATGAGAGCCTAAAATTGCCATGCAACCAGGCGTCAGCAGCGAGATTTCGCCCCATGATCACCGATGAGGGACTGATTTATGGAAACTTCGGCCCTGATGTGGGTCCAACGCTTGTGAAATTTGTCTCCAGCGACAGATTTCAGTAAACTTTCGTCCCTGTAACCCGGATTCAACATCATGCAAGATCTCTTCACAGAGCTAACACGGCGGCGTACCTTCGCAATTATTTCCCATCCGGACGCCGGGAAGACTACATTGACCGAAAAATTGCTGCTCTACGGGGGTGCAATTCAGCTCGCGGGCACGGTTAAGGGCCGTAAAGCGGCGCGTCACGCCACATCAGACTGGATGGAGCTGGAAAAGCAACGGGGTATATCGGTTACGACCTCGGTGATGCAGTTTCCCTATCGGAATGCCATTATCAACCTGCTCGATACCCCCGGCCACGCGGATTTTTCCGAGGACACCTATCGTACTTTGACGGCGGTGGACTCCGCGTTGATGGTTATCGACAGTGCTAAAGGGGTGGAAGAGCGTACCATCAAGCTGATGGAGGTGTGTCGCCTGCGGGATACGCCCATATTTACCTTTATCAACAAGCTGGATCGGGAGGGAAGGGAGCCGATTGAGTTGCTGGATGAAGTCGAGGACATTCTCAAGATTCAATGCGCGCCGGTCACCTGGCCCATCGGCATGGGGAAGCGCTTCAAGGGTGTATTTCATCTTTATCGGGACACCGTGCATCTGTTTTCCGCCACCCACGGCGGTAAAATTCAACGCGGTGACGTGATTCAGGGGCTGGACAACCCGCGTCTGGACGAGATTCTTGGCGACATGGCGCAAGAACTGCGCTCGGAAATTGAGTTGGTGAAGGGCGCCAGTCACGAATTCGATCCGTCGGCCTTCGCACGGGGCGAACAGACACCGGTATTCTTCGGTTCCGCCATCAACAATTTCGGCATCGAGGAGCTGCTCGATAATTTTGTGGCGCACGCACCACCGCCGCGGCCGCGGGACACCGATAAGCGCGTTGTGACCCCGGAAGAGGAAAAATTCACCGGATTTGTTTTCAAGATCCAGGCAAACATGGACCCCGCGCATCGGGATCGGATCGCATTCTTGCGCGTATGCTCCGGCAGTTTTACCAAAGGCATGAAAGCCTACCAGGTGCGTATCGGTAAAGAGGTCAAAATCGCGAATGCGGTCACATTTATGGCCAGTGACCGGGACAATGTGGAAGCCGCCTATCCCGGAGACATCATCGGCATCCATAACCATGGCACCATCATTATTGGCGACAGTTTCACGATGGGTGAATCACTGAAATTTACCGGCATCCCCAACTTTGCCCCGGAATTATTCCGCCGGGTACGCCTCCGTGATCCGTTGCGGGCGAAGGCGTTGCTCAAGGGATTGGAGCAGTTGTCAGAAGAGGGTGCCGCCCAGTTGTTCAAGCCATTGAACAGCAACGACCTGATCGTTGGGGCGGTGGGGGTGCTGCAATTCGATGTTACCGCGCATCGCTTGCAGAATGAATACAACGTGGAGTGCATCTTCGAACCCGTGAATGTGGTGTCAGCCCGGTGGGTGGTGAGTGGGGATGAGAAAAAGCTGGCGGAGTTTCGCATCAAGGCCGCGGATAATCTGGCGCTGGATGCCGGCGATGCCCTCACCTATCTGGCGCCCACGCGGGTCAATCTGGATCTCACCATGGAGCGTTGGCCCCAGATCACATTCCAGGCGACACGGGAGCATTGACGCCCGGGGGCGCTGTATTCCCGGTTTATAGTCGGGCAGGTACGACACACCGAGTTTTCATGTATGCAGTGTATGATGCACCGCGTTTGCGCGTAGGGTGCGTATTACACACCGATTTTTGATCTTGTTTTTCCAAACGAGACCCCGCAGCACGGATCAGCGCGTAGGGTGCGTATTACACACCGATTTTTGATCTTGTTTTTCCAAGCGAGACCCCCGCAGCACGGATCAGCGCGTAGGGTGCGTATTACGCACCGATTTTTGATCTTGTTTTTCCAAACGAGACCCCCGCAGCGATGAGTAAATGGCGCGTAATACGCACCCCTACGGATCAGTGCTGGCGTTGTGGGTGATTACATGGCAAACCC
Organism: Gammaproteobacteria bacterium; assembly: GCA_024641505.1. Taxonomy (GTDB): domain Bacteria; phylum Pseudomonadota; class Gammaproteobacteria; order SG8-11; family SG8-11; genus UBA6920. The sequence goes on along the minus strand of JAHECY010000050.1, from coordinate 8,814 downwards.
GGCATGAGGGCATGGCCGACTGTAAAAAATTGTCATCGGGCTGCCGGGATCTAGCCACGGTATAGGGTTAGCGCGGTCGCAACACGGGGCGTACCAAGGCAGTGTCGGAATGTAGCAGCGTGTCGTTTTCACCGTAGACGAAATTCACAGCCCATCGCCGTTCCGGATCCGAGGCGAATGGAGTACGACTCCAATACGGTGCGGCGGCGGTACCGGGAAATGCGATGCTATCGATGGCAGCAGTGTCGCATGGAGCATGTATTAATGATTGCAGTTCGAGTATGTCCGGCAGCGTCCAGGTTCCGTTTTCGCTGGTCAACGTCATTAGTTGACGCTCCGCTTCGGAAAGGGTCAATACAGCGCCGCTGCCAATGCATCGTGCTCCGTCCCATTGTTGTCCCAGGGTGCACCGGCGCCACCGCAATCCGGTGCGGGTATCGAGTACGGTGCCATTGCTATCGCCGGTAAAGCGTGAATGCGCGCCGGTGATGGTGCAAGTATCGTTACCAATGAAGGGTGGGCCGCTTACCAGACGTATCCGACCAGGGCTTGCCTTTGGGTAAGAATAATCGAAGCCAAATCGAAAGCCGATGCCCCACACGTATTGCCGGTCCCGTGTGTCTACGGTACTGGACCAGTAAAACTCAGGTACTGTATTGGGAAACCATTCCGGGAGGATGGCGCGCGCACTGGCCGGGGCGAGGTAATGAATCAGGGTGGCTAACTCCCACCGTGTTGGCAGGCGCCAGTCATGCCGATGGCACAGCCCGTGGCGATTAATCGCAGCGACATAATCCATGGCGTTGCATATGGCGCTATCACAGAGCACACTGAGCTTTGGGCCGCCCATCTGACGGGTTGCATCATCCGACAGGCGCCAGGAATAAGCGTGATGGCGATCTTGCAAACCGCCATCGCGGGTTTTTACCTCCCAGGTGAGGCCGGTACGCGCATCGGATACACACGCCCAAGGCTGGGAGTCGTAGGAACGGCCTTGTTCTTGCAGTGGTTTGCCGGTGTCGCTAAGTTTGCTCCAATAATCGGCGGTATGGGGGGAATCTTCTGGGAAGCAATATATTGGTATGCTAAGGGCCCCTATACCACATAAAAGAAAGATAATTTTTATAGGATTCACCGGGAGTTTATGTTCCAGATGGCGGTCATAAGTTACTGTTCCTCTGGGGGATGGTCCCGAGTACGCTGGGAACCCAACGCAGGTAACTGCGAATCACTGGTGCCAGCCTGTCGTTTAAAGATTTAATAGCGTAGAATCAGCCACCTGCAACGATAAACAAACACAGAACCCCGACTTCATTGCGCATGATTGCCCTAAAATCCGTACTCCTGCCCGTATTAACCCAGCAGAATCTTGACCGGTTACCTAAAATAGTCAATTTGTTGTTGATTATACTGCTGGCGGCGACTTTGGCACGATTCACTTGGTTAATGGTTCCCGTGTCGGATACGCAGGAATCGATACCCGCCGTGATCAAGAGGCCTGTCGGTGGCAATAAGCAACAGGCGGTGAAACCGCAATCGTTAGGGCAACTCCATTTGTTTGGTGCGGTTCCCGAGGCGCCCGCTGAGATGGCGGTCGCCGCACCCGTTGAAATACCGGTCACGCGCCTGAATTTGACATTATTAGGGGTATTGGCGTCGGATTCCCCCGTGGCAAAGGCCATCATCGCCGATTCTTCAGGTAACGAAAACTATTATTCGATCAACGATCAAGTGCCAGGGGGCGCATTATTGCAGGAAATCCATGCTGATCATGTCATGTTGATGCGAAATAATCGGCTCGAAGCCCTGAAATTGCCTGATGATCTGGATGGGAATGTGAATTACGTGGCTCCGGCCCCCATGGCTTCGCCGATGCCCAATGCTCCTGGCGGTAATCGCTTAATCAATACCGCCACCATGAGTACCGGCGCCATCCTCAAGGACTGGAGGGAAAAAATTGAATCAGATCCTCAAAGTTTAATGAATTTGGTGCGAGCGGAACCGGTCAACCGAGATGGAAAACTGGTCGGTTACCGGGTGATGCCGGGCAAAGACCGGCAATTACTGGCAAAATTTGGCTTACGGACCGGGGATATTGTCATGGAAGTCAATAGTATCCAGCTGGACAGCCCACTCAAGGGCTTGGATGTTCTCAACGATCTCAAATCCACAAACCAGGTAACTTTGGGCGTCGAGCGCAATGGTAACCGGGAGACACTGGTGTTTCAGGTCGATCAATAACTGCAACAAGGAATGGTACAATAACACGCTTTGTCAATGGCGATACATGGATACAAATCAAAAAGGTGTGAGGGGGTTGTAATGCCGCGTTTAGGTTTCATTAAGGGCGTTTGCGGGGTGTGTTTGCTGGTGCCATTGTTGTGGACCACACACGCCCAGGCCGGGAAGGTGACGCTGAATTTAAAAGGCGCCGATATCAATGCGCTGATCGGTACCGTATCGGAAGTTACCGGCAGGAATTTTATTATCGATCCGCGCATCAAGGGTAAGGTCACGATTATTTCGTCGAAATCCCTGGATGAGAAAGAACTGTACCAGGTGTTTCTGTCGGTGCTCGAGGTTCATGGTTTTACCGCGGTACCCAGCGGCAAGGTGATCAAGATCCTGCCGGCGGCTGAGGCCAAGCACAGTGGTATCCCCATGGTGCCGGAGAGTCAACCGGGTTATGGTGACGAGGTGGTCACGCGGGTGATCGAAGTCGCGCACGTGAATGCCGCGCAACTGGTGCCGATTTTACGGCCGCTGGTGCCGCCCCAGGGACACCTCGCTGCGTATCCGCAATCCAACATGCTGATTGTCGCCGACCGGGCCGATAATATCCGGCGTCTGGTCAGTATTATCGAGCGTGTCGATCAGCCCTCCAGCGGTGAAATCGAATTTATTACCTTGGTGCATGCTTCCGCCAGTGACATGGTGCGCGTACTGAATACCCTGCAGCAACAGGACAAGAAGGGCGATGCCACAGCGGAAAAACCGGTGCTGGTCGCCGATGATCGTACCAACAGTATTCTGATTGGCGGCGAAAAAGCGACGCGTATGCAGGTGCGGGCGATCATCGCGCATCTCGATACGCCCCGGGAAACCCTCGGCGACACCCACGTTATTTATTTGCGCTATGCCAAGGCCAAGGATCTGGTGCCGGTATTGACCGGTGTGCAACAGACCCAGGCCAAGGCCGGCGGACCTGCAGCAGTACCCGGGGCACCGGCCACCGCGACCCCCGCGGCCGTGCGCCGCGGCGGACGCCAGCAGGATGACGATGTGTTCGATATCCAGGCGGACGAGGCCACCAATGCCCTGGTCATTACCGCGCCGCCGGCGGTGTTTCGCGCCATGGAACAAGTTATTGCGAAACTGGATATTCGCCGCGCCCAGGTGCTGGTGGAAGCCATTATCGCGGAAGTTTCCTTGAACACTTCAGCGCAGTTGGGCGTGGAGTGGGCGGCACTGGACCGAGGCAATGGCAACCGGCCCGCGGGCGCTACCAATCTCAGCGGTAATCTGGCAGGTGCTCTAGGTGCCGCTGCGGGCACCGGTACCCCCAGTATTCCCTCGGGTATCACCCTCGGCGTCGGTAAACTGGTGAAAGACGGTATGAGCTTCGTCGGCCTGCTCAACGCGTTGAAGACCGATGGTTCCACCAATGTGTTGTCCACGCCTAATCTGGTGACCCTGGACAATGAAGAGGCGGATATTTTCGTGGGCCAGGAAGTTTCCATTCCCAGTGGCACCTTCACCAGCACTGGTGGTGGTTCCTCTACGCCCACTAATCCCTTTACCACGTTTACCCGGACCAAGGTCGGTCTGGCACTGAAAGTGAAGCCCCAGATCAGCGAAGGCGACACGGTAAAACTGGAGATCGACCAGAAGGTCGATGGCATCATCGCCGGTAATGCCGGCGCCGAGGATTTGCAGACCAGTGAACGTTCCCTGAAAACCACGGTCATTGTGGATGATGGGCGGATTCTGGTGCTCGGCGGTCTGATCAAGGAAGATTTGTTTGAAACCGAGTCCAAGGTACCGTTGCTGGGCGATATTCCGCTGTTGGGGGCTTTATTTCGGCATACCAGTACCGATAAAAAGAAAACCAATTTGATGATTTTTCTGCGGCCGGTGATTATGCGCGATGCGGAATCCGGATTGCGCATGACCCAGAGTAAATATGATTATATTCGCGACAAGCAGTTGGAACTGAAGGATGAGGGAGTCACTCTGCTGTCAAACGATGTCATCCCCGTGGTGCCGCGTTTCGATGCCAAGCTGGTGTTGCCGCCGCCCTTCGAGGCGCCCAAAGGCGGGACACCCGAAGATGAGGAACCAAAAGGTGAATAAATAGAGCAAGCGATGGAAGATGTGACCGGACAAGTAGCCGCAGATGAAACGCTTACCTCGGACCAGGAGTCGTCTCCGGCAGTCGTTGGTTTGCGGCGCCTGCCGTTCGCGTTTGCCAAGCGGCATGGCGTGCTGGTCGAGGAAGTGGCCGGTGATCATGTGCAATTGGTGGCGAAGAAGGGCATTTCCGTAAGCGCCATCGCCGAGGTACGCCGGTTTATCGGCATGCCGGTGAAGATCACGTTCGCCAATCCCGATGATTTCGACATGAAGTTGCAACGGATTTACGAAACCGGCAACGCAGATCAAGCCCAGGACATGATGGGGGATCTGGACGAAGAGGCGGACCTGTCCCAGATCGCCGAGGAGTTGTCGGAACCGGAAGACTTGCTGGAAAGCGAGGACGACGCGCCGATTATCCGGCTCATCAATGCCTTGCTGACCCAGGCGATCAAGGAAAACGCTTCCGATATTCATATTGAGCCCTATGAGAACCGCCTGTCGGTGCGCATCCGTGTCGACGGCATGCTTAACGAAGTATTGCAACCGCGGCGCGTGCTGGCGCCGCTCATTGTCTCCCGCGTGAAGGTCATGGCGAAGCTCGATATCGCCGAGAAGCGCTTGCCCCAGGACGGTCGTATCGGTCTGCGCATCGCCGGTCGTGCGGTGGACGTGCGCGTTTCCACCATTCCGACCGGGCAAGGGGAACGGGTGGTAATGCGTCTGCTCGACAAACAGGCGGGACGTCTGGGACTGGAACAACTGGGCATGGACAAAAATGACCGGGAACGCATGGAGAAACTGATCCATCGTCCCCACGGCATCATTCTGGTCACCGGCCCCACCGGTTCCGGAAAGACCACCACCTTGTACGCCGGTCTCACGCGCATCAACGATAAAAAGCGCAATATCATGACCGTCGAGGACCCCATCGAGTATTACCTCGACGGCATCAGCCAGACCAATGTCAACGTCAAGGTCGAAATGACCTTCGCCCGCGGTTTGCGTGCCATCTTGCGTCAGGACCCGGACGTAGTGATGGTGGGGGAAATCCGCGACCTGGAAACGGCGGAAATCGCCGTGCAAGCCAGTTTGACGGGGCACCTGGTGTTATCAACGTTGCACACCAACAGCGCCGTTGGTGCCGTCACACGCTTGCGCGACATGGGCGTGGAGCCGTTTCTGCTGTCGTCGTCACTGCTCGGCGTCATGGCGCAACGTTTGTTACGTTGCGTATGTCCCCATTGCCGCAAACCCTATACCCCGAACGAACTCGATTGCCAGGTCATGGGCGTGGACCCCGCCAAGCCACCGGTGATCTATAAGGCGGCGGGCTGTGACAAGTGTAATTACCACGGTTACTTTGGACGCCGAGGTATCTATGAACTGGTTGAGGTCGACGACAAGATGCGCGCCATGATCCACGATGGCGTCGGTGAGCATTTGCTGGAGCAATACGCCCGCAAGCAAAGCGCCAGCATCCGCGATGACGGCATGCGCCTGGTGCTCGAAGGCCGCACCACTCTCGAAGAAGTGCTGCGTGTTACCCGTGAAAGTTGATCTGTATCTTGTTCCTGTCACGTTGATGGATGCCCATAAACCAATGGGTGGCAGTCGGCAAATGTGCAGATTGGTTCCCGCAAGTAACGACATCTCTTCCGCCAAGGCGCAAGACTTGCCAGGAAAGATATTATTACCGATGAAGTCAGCAAAATTTTCTTTGGGCGCTTTACGCCATGGCGCGGCAGTTGTTTTTCATAACGATGCCACGGTGACATAACAATGGGCGCTTTCGAATACACCGCACTGGATACCCGTGGCAAGGAAAAGAAAGGCGTCATGGAGGCGGATACCTCGCGCCAGATTCGCCAGGCGCTGCGCGAGCAGGGTCTGGTACCGCTGGCGGTGGAAGAGGTGGTCAAACGGGAGGCCAAGGAGCAGCAGCGCCGGTCATTTGGCTTCAAGCGCGGCATCAGCGCGGCGGACCTGGCCTTGCTCACCCGGCAATTGGCGACACTGATCCAATCGGGACTGCCGGTGGAGGAGTCCCTGCGTGCCGTGGCCAATCAGACGGACAAGGCCCGTATCAAGAGCATGATGCTGGCGGTGCGCAGCCGGGTTCTGGAAGGGCATCCCATGGCCAAGGCGCTCTCGGATTTTCCCAATGTGTTTCAGGAGCTGTACCGGTCCACGGTGGCTGCCGGTGAGCAGTCCGGGCATTTGAACCGGGTGCTGGATCGCCTCGCGGACTACACCGAATCGCGTCAGGATCTGTCGCAGAAAATGATGACGGCCTTGATCTACCCGATCATTCTCACCCTGGTCGCCATCGGCGTGGTGGTGGGTTTGCTGACCTATGTGGTGCCGCAAGTGGTGGAGGTATTTCAGAATTTAAAGCAAGAATTGCCCTTGCTGACGCGCGGCCTGATTCAGCTCAGCAGTTTTCTCCGGGAGTGGGGGCTGGTGATTCTGCTGGTGCTGGTGATGGTGGTGGTGATTTTCAATTACTTCATGCGTTTCGAGAAATTCCGCGGCAGTGTCCACGGTCTTTATCTGCGTCTACCCTTGATCTCACGTATGACCCGGGGTGTCAATTCAGCACGGTTCGCGCGCACCTTCAGCATTCTCGCCGCCAGTGGCGTACCGGTATTGGACGCCCTGCGCATCAGCGCGGAAGTGGTGTTGAACCTGCCCATGCGCCAGGCGGTGGAGCAGGCGGCGCGCAAGGTGCGTGAAGGCACCACTTTGAACAAAGCACTGGATGCCAGCGGATATTTTCCACCCATGACCATTCATCTCATCGCCAGTGGCGAGGCCAGCGGCCGTCTCGAAGAAATGCTGGAGCGGGCCGCGATCAGCCAGGAACGGGAGCTCGATACGTTGCGCGGCGTCATGTTGGGTATCTTCGAACCCATGATGATCCTGCTCATGGGCGGCATCGTGCTCCTGATCGTGTTGGCGATACTGCTGCCCATCTTCGAGATCAACCAGCTGATAAAGTAGCGGAGCTCAGGTCTTTCCGTGCCACATTCTGTCAATTACTTTACCTTTGTGCTTCTCCCGTTGTAACAACGTTAATTAATGCGGTGATGCAAGGGCCACGTCATTTCTTTCCAAATTCCACCCCTCATCTTGTTAATTCTCACGTTATGCGCTGAAATCGCGCTGGTTGGAAGCGTTGTTGGACGATAGGGTAAAGCGGCGTTGTGTGTTATTTAAAATTATGAGATAAATTAATAAGGCAAGGAAAGCCCTGACCCCATTTTTTAACTCCAATATTGTTTACTTAGTGACCATTTTCGCAATTTTATTGCGACAGATCCTTGTCACGCCTTTCTTTCACGAAAATATGCTCTAAGATTATTTTAAGTCGCTCCTTTGATCATTCTTTGATATAAAGAGATCGCTTAAAAATTAATCAGTCAAACTCAAGCTGTGTGATTTTACTCAAAAATTGTTAAAGCTTGTGGATGCCTTACCGATAAGACTCACCAGTCGGATCCATTCAGCAACGGACCTGCGGTGGCGTTTCTAGAAAACTCCAAAGTACACATTGTTAGTGGGAACAAGGATATCCGTCTTGTTTCTGGAATTCACTAAAGAACAAATGCGTAAGTACTTTGAAAAAAACTAATTTAATGTTGCATTTCCTTAAAACCGAGCTAGTCTTACTCCCTATCAGGTCAATGGCGGTGAGGTATCTCGCTGTCTGTCCATTGCTTGCTGCGGGTTATTCAATGGTCTTTTATGCATAAAATCCATGTTAGGAGGAAAGTCATGAAAAGAAGCAGAAGCAGCGTCCTGGGCCGTTTTGGTCTGGTGGCAGCCAGTGTAGCAGCAATCACTTTGTCCGGATGTTTGGTGAATGAGGGTGATTCGAACAATAGCGTTCCCAATAATACCTTTAATAAAACCGGTACCCTGCAAGGTACTCTATTTGACGCCACCACCGGCGCACGTTTGACCGACAGCAGCATGAAAGTCACCCTGGTGCAAGGCACCAGCTACCGTAATCCGAGCGTGTTGAAGAAGGGGACGGACAGCAATGCGGGTGATTTTGCATTCTCTGGCATTCCTGTATCCTTTGGTGACAACAATAACGGTTCCAATATCGAGTACCGCATTGTCGCTACCGTAGACAATTATCAACGTTTTGAAGGTTATATCATGCCCGATGGATGGGATCCCGGCATGAACAACAGCATTGACGGTACCTATAACTGGGTGGGTAACATTTACATGTTCCCCATGGGCGTGTCCGCACCTGATTTTACGGTGAATGTGCGCTATAACGGTGAAGCCGTCGTTGGTGCGACTGTTCTGCTGACGCAAACGTCGGCTGATGCTGCTGGATGTGATACCTGCGGCTGGGATAGTGAAAATTACGGAAATATCTACCAAACACATCGCATTGCCGCTTCCACTGGTTTACTGCCGTCGATAACGGCGACAACCGACGCA
>JAHECY010000006.1 GCA_024641505.1 Gammaproteobacteria bacterium | reverse complement strand
GATGACGCCAGATACGCGCCTGGCGATCATCATGTTTTGGTGACAGTGTGCCACATTCCGGGCACGGACCCACGTCACTGGTGTACTCTATGTCGATATCCACCTTTTGCTCTGACGTGCTTAATTCAACACGGCTGATTTCCCACGGTGAGTGAATACCCAGCAACTGACCGTAATGTTCTTCTATCTCCACAACTTAATTTCATCTCTCTTGATTTGTAGGGCTTATTTTGCATTATTGTACTTTACTTTCACACAATTCTACGAAGAGCCACCTTTAAAGTTTTGCATGGTGACATAGCGTTGGCGCTCGAATTAGCGAAATTTTGCACGCCTGGCTGAGAGTTTAGCAAATGAACCGTGGTGCTGGCAGCAGTCTTTGCATGAAATGGAGCGCGGGTCTCCGCTTAGCGCAAATCCCTGGCAGGTGAAAACATCAAAGTGCGCGGTGGATCATTGCTGACCCCGTCTGTTCGTGACCCCATTTGTTTTGTACACACCCAGTTTTTGCGTAGGGTGGGTATTACGCAAGGGCTTTTTGTTGCCTGAACGAAGCATGGCTGCATTCGAGAAAAAAAGCACCGGTGCGTAATACGCTCCCTACGTGCCTGCCAGGGATTCGCAGGCAAACAGCGCTTGCACTCCTTCGATCATGCCCGCCACCATGGCCACGACGATAAGTACATAGACATCAAACAATACTTCCCGTGCCAGGGAAAAGTTTTTTGGTAGAAAAACAAACTCCAGGGGCAGAGGCGCGTCAGACAGTGTTTTTTGTACGCCATAACCCAGGTGCACGACGGCGAGCGCCACAAACAGCAGCAGCAATAACCATTGGGCTAGGTCCAGCACATCCATCAATTGGGTGCACGCCAGATAAGGGTCTTGCCGGGACAGCAGGGTCAGGTCCGGTGCCAGTATCAGAACGAAATAAATGGTGAATGCCGCCAGCGCGGCCAATTTTACCGCGATCACCAGTCGGGCGTAATTAGACAAACCGCGCATCGTGATGGCGCGCAGCGCTATGATTGGATTCGGGAATCACGGTAATCGGTGCGCGGTAGTCGGCGGGTGCCCCAAAGATCCACCCGGGTGGTTTGGTGGCTGGGATTCCGGTGGGCGTCTGTTGCATAGGGTGCGTATTACGCACCATTGTTTTTATTTGGAACGAAGAATAATTGCCGTGGCTTCGTTCTTGTAAAAAAACGGTGCGTAATACGCACCCTACGTGGATGAGGCCGCAGATCTGGTCGGCGGCAGACGCCGGATTCATGCTTCCGGTACCGTGCCGTCATCACCGGCAGGCGCCGACTTGCGGCGCAGCAGACGTTTGAAGAACTTCGTGATGTCATGACCCAGCGCCAGGGTCGCCGGGATGGTGACCAGGGTAACACCGGTGGCGAACATCAAACCCCAGGACAGGGCGAGGGCCATGGGCGCGACGAACGGATCGGTGCCGCCCCAGCCATAGGCGGTGGGCAGCAAACCCACCACGGTGGTGGTGGCGGTGAGCAGGACCGCGCGTAGACGCCGGCGCCCCGCCTGGATGATGGCCTCATGCATGCCCATACCGTTTTGCCGGGCACGTTGGATAAATACCAGCAACACCAGGGAGCTGTTGACCACGACACCAGTGAGCGCCACCATGCCCAGCATCGACATGAAGGACAGCGGCATCGATTTCCAGAACATGTCATGTAAGTAAAAGCTGACAATGATGCCGATGGCACCGAAAGGAATGGCCAGCATCACCACGAACGGGTAGATCATGTTGTTGAACTGGATGGCCAGGATAAAAAAGATCGCCACCAGCGCGAACAGGAATGCGACCACCAGGCTGACCATGGATTCCTTGTTCTTTTCCTCTTCACCACCGTAATTCACATCGACCTTGTCGTTCAACGCAGCGAGCCATTGCGCCTGCTGCGCGCGCACCTTGCGGTTGAGTTCCAGACTGCTGATCACGTCCGGGTCCACATCGGCGACCACATTGACGATGCGTATGCCGTCCTTGTGACGAATGGTGGTGAGACCGGGTTTGGATTCCAGGCTGGCAATTTTGTACAGGGGCACCAGACCGTCGCGGTTATTGGGAATCAAGATCTGCTTGAATTGTTCCAGATCTTTTTTGGCGCGGTCAGGATAGCGGATGGTGACATCGATTTCTTCGGTGCCGTGGCGCACGTTGGAGACGATCAGGCCGCCGGATGCGGCGCGCACGTGCCGGGAGGCGGTGGCGAGATCAATGCCGGCATAAGTGGCCAGACGCCGATCGAGCTTTACGTGCAGCTCGTCGTCGCCTCGTTTCAGGCCGCTGTCGACGGTGGTGACGCCCTTGATGGTGCGCAGATAGTCCATTAGTTGCAGTGCGGCGCTTTCGCTGTCCTTGTCCTTGGCGCTGGAGATTTCCGCTTCCAGCGCGCGACCCACCGGTGGGCCAGGGCGTAGTTCGGTAAAGGTCAAATCGAGATTCGGGAACAGGGGCGTGATTTCCTTGGCCAGGAGGTGCATTTCCTTGAGCGCGTCATGATCGGGCCGGCCCACCGCCGGGGTATAGATCGCCCGCAACTGGCCATAGCGCGCGCCGCGCTGGGTCAGCGGATCGCCCTCATCCTGGGAAATATCGCCGGCTTTAAGTACCGTTTCCTCCAGGTATTTGGGATTGGTGCGCGCCCGCAATTCCTTGTCGATGGCTTGCAGGTAATCGTACATCTTGTGCAAATTGGTGCCGGGAGGCGCCGTGGCGCGCACAATGAACTCTTCCACGCCCGCGGGTGGAAACAACTGAAACGACAGCGACTTGGCCAGGATCAAGGCGGCGATCAGGCCGGCGAACGAAATGATCACCGTCAGCCAGCGAAACCGCACCGCGAGCGTGAGCACCCAGGTATAGAGATTGTCCAGGGCGATCAACCACGCCCGTTCCGGCGGATGTTTGTTGGGGTTGGTGACATGGGCCACATGGCTGGGCAAAATCAGAAACGATTCCAGCCAGGACAGCAGCAGCAGGGTAATGACGACGATGGGTATGGCGATGATGAATTTACCGATCATGCCGGACATGAACATCATGGGCAGAAAAGCCGCCACCGTGGTCATGATGGTGGTGGTGACCGGACCGATCAGCTCCGAGGCGCCAATCACCGCCGCCGCTTTCGGTGCCATGCCCTGTTCCATGTGGTAGGTGATGTTCTCGCCGATGATGATGGCGTCATCCACCACCATGCCCAGCACCATGATGAAGCCCATCATGGAAATCATGTTGAGGGTGACGCCGGAGATATAAAGCACGAACAGCCCGGTCATGAAAATAATGGGCAACCCCCAGGTGGTGGTCATGGCCACGGAGAAGCGCAGGAACAGCAACAGCGACACGAACACCAGCACCAGGCCCACCATGCCGTTGTTGGTCAGCACCCCCAGACGCATACGCGCGAACCGGGAAAAATCCTGGAACGTCTTTAGCGTCACCTGTTCGCCATAGTGTTCCGGTACGGTAGCCACGTAGGCTTTGATCAGATCCGTGGTATTGAGGATGTCGGCATCGCTCTTTTTCAATACCAGCATGGACAGGCCCGACTTGCCGCCGGCGCCGATCAACGTCTGGGGCGTCACCAGAGCTTCGGTGACAGTCGCCACATCACCCAGACGCAATACGTCGCCACGGTCATTGGCGCGCAGCACCAATTGGGCGGCGTCCTTGGCGCTGGTGAACTCACCCACCACGCGCACCACCTTCTGGCCTTCGGGCGTATCGATATCGCCGCCGGGCACGTTAAGGTTCCAACCCTGCAACACCCGGGCGATTTCGCCCACGGACATCCGTTCCCGGGCCAGGCGCTGAGGATCGACGACCACGCGGATTTCCGCTTTGCGTTCCCCTTGCACGATTACTTGCGCCACGCCTTTGATGTTGAGCAAGTCGTCCTTGATGTCGTCACCCATGCGCTTGAGTGCCAGTTCATCCACGGGCGCGGCCAATGCCAGACGAATCACCGGAAACACCGAACCGTCCACTTCCGTGACCACCGGATCGAAGGGCAGGTCACTGGGGATCTTGGCCCGATTCACCGCCAGGGTGACATCATTGGCAATACGGTCGCGATTACTGGAGTCCGGGTCGAGTTCCAGGGTGATACGCCCGGAACCGGGAAACGACATGGAAATCATTTTGTCGACGCCGTTGAGCGAGCGCAGTTCCTGCTCGATGGGGGTGACCACCAGCTGTTCCACTTCCTCCGGAGACGCGCCGGGGTACTGGGCGTTGATTTGAATGATGTCCAGGTTCACATTGGGAAACGCTTCGCGATTGATGGCGAAAGTCGCATACAGGCCCAAGGTCAACAGGAAGATGGAAACCAGGTTGACCACCAGGCCGCGATGTACCAGAAAATGAATAATGCCGTTCATGGAGTTTCTTGAGGGTGTTGTTCGTCGGTGGTGAAGGTGAACGCCGGCAAGGTGATACCTTGCCACAGTTGGCCGCGTAACAATGATAATCGGTAGATACGCCCCGACAGTTCGATCTGCTGCAGGGCCAAGGCCAGTTCCCCCGCCGCCAACTGGGTTTCAAATTGAATCACCCGGTCGATGTCGATACGGCCCTTGCGGTAACGGGCATCCGCTTCTTCCAGTTGCGCGCGCTGACTTTTGGTGCTGCGCGCATAAGCGTCCAGAGAAATTTGGGCCGCCTTGATTTCCGACAGCAGGCCGGCGATATCGTAGTGCAGATCTTCCAGCACCTGGTGCTGGGTCTGCAGCGCGATATCGCGGTCCAACTGCGCCTGATAGAGTGCCGCATCATTGCCGCTTTGATCGAGGCCGCGCTGAAATTCCACGCGCACGCCGCCCACCCATTCGGTGTTGTCGGCGTTGCCGTTGGCGCTGTCGCCGACGCTTGAACGGTTGCCCAGAAAGGACACGACGTCAAATTTATCCTTGCGTGTTTCGTGCTGGCGCAGCATCGCGTCTTCGGCCAGCCGCAATTGTCCCGTGATGCGTTGCAATGCGGGCGAATGCGCGCCCGCCTGCGTAATCAATTCTTCCAGAGTGCCGGCGGGCAGGTCATCAACGCCGGGGGGCTGCATTGCCACCGGTGCATCCCAGGGACGGCCCATCAATCGGTTCAAGCCGATGCGTTGTTGTTCCCAGGCCAGTTCCAGCGCTTTCAGTTGCGCCTGCTGGCTGTCGTATTGCGCCACCACCTGCAATTGGTCTTTGTCTTCAGCAATACCCAGATTAAAACGACTCTTGATGAATTGCTGCAGGCGTTCGGTATATTTCAGCGATTGCTGCACATTGTCGATACGGCCGCGGGTGACAATGGCCGCCAGATAGATTTCCATGACCTGTGCCGCCAACTGGTCGTACAGGGCTTTCTGTTCCGCCTGCGCGAGCAGCACGCCGATCTCGGATTGCGATAGCGCCAGCTGATATTCCGGGTTGTCCGCGCCCTTGCGCAACGGCTTGCGATAGTTGACTTCGAGATTGGTGCTGGTGACAGGGTCGGGCAAGTTGGGACTGAGCGGTACTTCCGAATCTTCCCTGCGGATCATGCCGTTGACGGCAATACTGTCACCGGAAGCGAGTTGGCGCGACAACGTCGCGCCGGCGTCCACGCGTTTGACTCCGGTACCAAAAGCGGAGGTGTCCTTGGCAACACCGCCTTGCGCCGCCAGTTGCCAACCCAGCCGGGCCTCGATTTGCGCGGTATTCTGCCGGGCTTTTTCCACTTGCAATGCGGCAGTGCGCAAGGAGGGGTAATGATTGATCGTTTCCTGAATCACTTGTTGCAGGGACAAGGGGTCGGCGACGGCGACTTTGGCGCCGGCGAGCGCCATCCACAACAGTGCGGGGGGCGCCACCGCCATGATTTTTCTTATGTTGGTATTAGTGGACTTGGGCACGGGAACTGCTCTTTTTTCTTAGGGTTCGCGGATGTGGTCGATAGGACTCTGGTTGCTGGACATTGTTCCTGAATTCTTGCCGACGCACAAGGTGCAATGGCGGTGCCGGGTAGGAGTAAGAAAATGCCTCGCCGAACTATCAAGAAGGAAGAAAGTCCGTGCGTAAATTCTGTATAAGAGGCTTCAAATCATCAAGTTTGAGGTTTTGGCTGTGATACACGGCATAGAAGTTACGCTTAATCGTTGGCGCCTGCGGCACCGGATGCAACGTTCCGGCGGTGATCAGTTGTTCCACCATGGGCCGCGCCAGATACGCGCTGCCGCCGCAGGTTTGCAAAAAACCCAGGGCGGTTTTGGCGGCGTTCATGCTCAATTTGGCGGCGCCGGCATCGGCGAAGGCGCGCGCATGCTCAAGCGCAAAGGCGGTGCCCCAATCCACCATGATGTAGTCATCACGTACTACCGCTTGTTGAGCCGGCAGGTCTGGCAACGTGGAAACCATGATCAGATCCAGGGAAGCGACTTCCTCCATGGCCAGCTTTTGCACCTGGGGCGGTTCAAATAGAAAGCCCAGATCCAGGGTTTTGTCCAGCAGCATACGAATCAGATTCTCGCTGGCCACGGTTTCTGTGCGCAGCGGAATGCGGGGAAAGCGTTGGTGCACGCCGATGAGCCAACGTTCCAGCAGAATATCCCATAAGTTGTACGTGGCCCCCACGGAAATAAGTTGTGCGCCGGCGCTGGACAGCAGCACATCCTGACGGGCGCGGTTCCAGGAGTCCAGTATTGATTCCGCGTGCCGGGTAAAACGTTGACCGGCGGTGGTGAGCTGAATATTATTGCGATCCCTGGTGAACAGCGTGACATCAAGCTGATCTTCGATGAGTTTGATGCGGGCACTGACCGCCGACTGGGTGATGCAGAGATTCTCCGCTGCATGCCCGAAATGCCGTACCCGCGATACTTCCAGGAAGGTGCGTAACAGGCTAATATCCATTAAGAAAACACCATAAAAAATATTCCTCTATCTTACAAATAATAATTATCTTCACAACAAAAATAATTCATTTTCTTTTCACGGGTTATGAGCCTAAAAAGAGACGAACATGCCCGTTTTTTGAGGCGTGGAGACTCGTGCATTATAAATTCCAGGAGAACACAATGAATAAGTTATTGCGGGCTGTTGCCGGTTTGATGTTGCTGGCATTAACCTCAGTGGTAAGCGCCGCGCCCGAAGAAGATTTTACAGCCAAGTGCAAAGGCTGGGCTGCTGAGGATGGTATTGCGGAAGACAAGGTTCAGGCCTATGTGGATGAGTGTATTGCTCAGTTGCAGCAGGAATCCCAGGAACAGCAGGGGCAGGAAGCGGCCAAACCCGCAGAATCCGGCACTTGAACGCTAACCGGTAAGCGCTCATCGATGCGTGCCCCCACTCGGGCGTGAAATTGTAATATATTGATTATGCTTACAATTAATCGTTCCTTGGGGTCGTAGCGCCGGGGTGCGATAGCTCTCGCGATTGAAGCTGGACGCTCACTGCGACGGCTGCGTGACCCGGGTTACCCCGTGTGGGGTAACCCGGAAATCGCGCCCGGCGGGTGTAATTTAGAATAAGGTGGTACTGGCCTTTTTCTGTTCTTCCATTTGTTTGTAGGACATATCGCTCTGGAACTTGGCAGTGGCCACGAGTTTCAGTGCGTCGTCGTATTTCCCTTCTGTAGCTGCCTTTTTGGCATCATCCAGTAACTCCGGGATCGCAATCCAGGCGTTACCGACGCTGTCGACTTTCGAATACGCCGCTTCCGCAGCTTTGAGCTGTGCTGCATACTGGGCGGCGGCATCTCCCGCACCTGCGCTACCCATGCTTTCCTTGGTGCCTTCGCTGGCACAAGCAGCCAGCGCGAGTGTTACGGCGGATACCAGTGTGGTTACCATTAATTTTTTCATTGCTCGTTCACCTATAAATGACCTGTTGAAGTTATTCGGGAAGCGGTGTGACCGTTCCAGAAGAGGACGATTCGACCATGGATGGCGGGTCGACCTTATGGTTAACTATAGGGAATCGGAACACAGTGACAGCAAATAATTTTTATCGTTAGAATTAAAATAATTGTACTAGGAATTCGCCAGTGAACAATTACAAGGGAATATCGGTGTTGGGGTGGCGTGAATGGGTGGCATTGCCGCATTTGGGAGTGCCATTGATCCGCTGTAAGGTCGACACTGGTGCCCGGACATCGGCGTTGCATACGTTTTATGTGGAAGAATATCCTGATAACGGCATCGCCATGGTGCGCTTT
Organism: Gammaproteobacteria bacterium; assembly: GCA_024641505.1. GTDB lineage: Bacteria > Pseudomonadota > Gammaproteobacteria > SG8-11 > SG8-11 > UBA6920. Next base: position 85,670 of record JAHECY010000006.1, on the reverse strand, counting down.
GGGGTACACCCGGACCAGGACAACACCCAACGGGAAGTGCATTGCACTGCCCCGGTTGCGGATCGACGCACCGTCACGGATTCCGGTGGACATCAGGAAATTCGGTATGTTATCCGAACCGATGTCGTGGTAGGGAATGATGCCTGGCCCATCGAAATTACGCTGACCAATCGGGACAGTATGCGGTTTCGCATGTTGTTGGGGCGTTCCGCCATTGCCAACAACTATATCGTGGATGCCGCACGTTCCAATTTAGTCGGTAAGCCGGCGATTTCTCCCCTGGCGCATGCATACACGGAACCGGCGGCGGACGAAGAGGAATAAGCGCGATCGATTATTCAGTAACCAACCCAACCTGTCAGAATCAGTATGGAGTAGATTGCCAGCCACATGAATACGGCCCGCAACGTCAGGTCCAAAGCTTGTTGCAAATGATCGAGGGTCAGTTCCGAACCCGGCGTATTGCCGATGGCAGGTTTGATCTGCAGGGCGCCAAATCCGGTCGCCACCAGCATGCAATGGTTGAGGTCAGGCCAGTAAGGCGTTAAATCGCGATAACGGCGCCACATGTCGAAGGTGTGCACGAAGCTGCCGGTGATGGCGAAACCCAGGGCGGTAAGCCGGGCCGGAATCCAGATCAGAATATACTGCAACTGATCCAGGGCCCCCTGGCTGGCGGTGTCCGGTTGAAAAGCCGCATTGTTCGCCGACCGGCCGGCGCTTGCCGCCAGACAGGAAAGCCGGACCAGGGCGGCACCCAGGGGACCCAGCACCAGGAACCAGAAAAGTACCGCCAGCAGGCGTGTGTTGGCCTCGGTAAAAACTTTGGCGATCATTAAGGTAAACAGCTCCTCATCTTTTCCGGGAATGATGTCGCCGAGTATGGCATGAACCTGTTGGGTGGCGCGGGCATCATCCTGACGTTGGCGCGCGGTGATGAATGTTTGCACCTGTTCATGGAGATTCTTCGGTCCCAGGGCGTAGATCATGATTGCCAGTCCCGCGACAAAACCCAGCAGGATGCTCATGTCATGCAATAGATGCAGGGCCAGCCCGGTGATCAGTAGAATCGGTGTCAGTATGACCAATACCACCACCGGTCCGTGCCACCGTTGTTTGGTCTGCACATGCTGCCAGATCCAGCCCAAATACGCCTGAAACCAGGCAAAATTTCGCCAGCGTGAGATGTCGGGATAATATTTTTCGATCAGCAAGCTGATGATGATGGTGATTAGTGCCATAACCTTGTCTTTATATGTTTATGCCTGAAGCAGGCTCAGTTGCGCGCGATAATACGTCCAGTCGAAGAACGGCCCGGGATCGGTTTTGCGTCCGGGCGCGATATGTTCATGACCCGTGATGCGCGCCGGGGAAATCTCCGGGTAAGCATGCATGATCGCCTGGCTGATGTCTATGAGGTGCCGGTACTGCACATCTTCAAAGCCCTGGTTATCGCTGCCTTCCAGTTCGATGCCGATGGAGAAGTCGTTGCAGCGCGAGCGTCCCTGGAACTCGGATACGCCTGCATGCCAGGCACGCTGCTCAAACGAGACATATTGCACCACTTCGCCCTCGCGGCGAATGAGCACATGGGCGGAGACTTTCATGGCATGGACGGTTTCGAAATAAGGATGGGCTTGTGCATCCAGGCGATTGGTAAACAGCGCGTCGATCCAGGGGCCGCCGAACTGTCCCGGAGGCAGGCTGATGTTGTGAATCACCAGCAAGTCGATAGCCATGCCTACCGGCCGCGCATCGAAGTTGGGCGACGGAACGATGCGTGCCGAAGTCAACCAGCCATTTTCGATGAGATCATGCATGGGATGTTTCCTGGGGTCAAAGCGCTTTGATGGGCAGCACCGCGCCGGACAGCAATGTTTGCTCCAAGCGGGCGCCCGTCAGGTCGGCGCCGGTCAGATCCGCCTGAGTTAAATCCGCGCCACGAAGATCCGCCAGGCGCAAATCCGCAAAACATAATTTACTGCCGCGCAAATTTGCACCACGTAAATCCACCTGCACCAGATTCGCCTCAGTGAGATCCTGATGGCTCAGGTCGGCATCGCGCAGCGTATCCTGCGCCAGGCGCAGCAGGGTGTTAAATCCTTTTTTGTCATAAATGCATATCATGGAGCGGACTTCCCGGCGCCATATTGTTGGTGGATGCGACGCAACACCGGTACCGCAAGACCGGCGTCATCGGCATGCTCCAGGGCCCGTTGCAGACGTGCGGGCGCGCTACGCCCCATGCACTGGTGTTCAGGGTCCCCTTCCATGCCGGCGACCATGCCGCTGATCAAATCCTCGGCAATGAAGTGACAACCGGTCAGGTGCTGTTGAATCAGAATGACCTCGCGGGCCACTTCCCGGGCCAACTCGCGGTGTTTCTGCCACAGTTGTTGCACGTTACCCCCGGTCTCCAGGCCGGTGATATTAGTGGTGAGGATGTAGACGTTTTTACACACGAGCTCAAATGTCAGATCCTGTGCATTCGGCAGCAGGCGATTGGCGATGTGCAAACTGTGTAACGCGGCACTGAGCAGCGCAGCGTGGGGTCCGTAGATGGGGGAGGGAATCAGCACCTTGGCATCCTGTCCCGCTTTCTTTTCGAACCACACCGAAATTGCGGTAACCTGCTGGTAGCCATAAGCTTCCCAATCCCGAGGCAGCAATTCGTTTTGCAGCAAGCCCAGTTTGTTTTGCCAGTGTTTGGGCATGGCGCTCAGGACCCGGTGTAAATCGGTTTCCCCAACAGCGACCAGCACCAATTGCGGATCGGGAATTTCCTGGACGGCGTTGCGCAGATTCATGGCGCGGGTGATGGGATAAACGGGGCAGCCAACGCGCAACAGTCCGCGAGCGAAGACACCCCCCATTTCCCCCATACCGATGATGACAACTGGTTGGTGCATACTGCTCTCTTGTGTTAAATCCAATGGGGTTATTCTACCCAGTTCCGGGTCTGGAAAGAATGACTCTCGGCCAAACGTTGAGGTTTTATGTGCGCTGGTAATGCCATTTTAAGGGGGCTCACGACTTCCGCTCTGTTCTCGTGGCTGCCTGCATTGCCACTACATATGTGTGGGGGTGGTGGGTGCAATGGCAACCGATAAAGAGCAGCCCTCGCCAAAAATGCCATGTTGGCAAGGGTCCGAGCATATTCCGTCGTCCTTGCTCAATCTAAACCCGTAACCCGGGTACTCCTGGGGGGTGTATCAACGAATAATGGGCAATGCTCGCGGTTCAGGTGTCGGGGAACATTTTTCCAGGGTTCAGGATATTGCCCGGATCGAACACCTGTTTGATGCCATGCATTACCGCCAGCACGTCGGGTGACAGCTCTTTACCGACAAAGGCCTTTTTTTCCAACCCGACACCGTGTTCCCCGGACAGGGTGCCTTGCAAGCGAATCACCAGATCGAACACATCATTCAGGCACTGTTCCGCGGCCCGTGCTTGTTCCGCATGGTCCGGGTCGACCAAGAGATTAACGTGGATGTTGCCGTTGCCGGCATGTCCGAAATTAATGATGGTAATGCCGTGCCGGGCAGCTAATTGGTTCAGCCCGTCGATCAACTCCGGTATGCGGCTCACCGGCACGACCACGTCTTCATTGATTTTCTTGGGTGCCACGGTGCGCAGTGCCGGCGACAGGGCCTTGCGGGTTTGCCACAGGGCTTTGACTTCCGCGTCGTTGGCGGCGGTCCGAATTTCCAGGAGACCTTCATTGGTGGCGGCCCGACTGATATCCGCTACTGCCTGGTGCAAAGCGGCTTTACTGCCGTCCACCTCGATCATCAGCAAGGCGCCGGCGCCAACGGGCAGGTCACTGGGTGCGTAATTGCGTATCATCTCGATCGCCTGGCCATCGAGAAATTCCAGCACATACGGCGTGACCGGTTGCGCCATGATCGCGGAGACCGCGCGGGTAGCGCTGTGGATGTCCCGATAACTGGCACGCAAGGTGGTCTTGGTTTCCGGCAGCGGAGTCAGTTTGAGCGTGGCTTCCGTTATCACCGCCAGGGTGCCTTCGGAACCGATGAGCAGCCGGGTCAGGTCATAACCCACGACACCCTTGGTCGTGTACACGCCGCAACGTAAGCTGGCGCCGGTACCGGTGACCGCAAGTAAGCCCAGGGTGTTTTCCCGCGGGGTGCCATATTTAATCGCGCGTGGTCCCGCGGAATTGTAGGCCAGGTTGCCGCCCACGGTGCAATAGGCGGCGCTGGTGGGATCGGGTGGCCAGAAGAAGCCGTGCTCGGCCAGCGCGTCCTGCAAGGCCTGATTGGTGACGCCCGGTTGTACCACCGCCATACGGTTGGCGACGTCAATACTCAGGATGCGGTTCATGCGCTCGGTGGACAATACGACGCCGCCGGCCACCGGTACGCTGGCGCCCGTGGTGCCGGTGCCCAGGCCCCGTGCCACCAGCGGCAGCGGCTGGCGATAGCACAAGGCGACGATGCGCATGACTTGTTCGTGATGTTCCGGGAGCACGACGCAGGCGGGAGTGTGCTGGCGGCGACTGTTGTCGTAGCCATAAGGCCAGCAGTCTTCCGGTTGGTGGTAAACGTTGGCGGCGCCGACAATGTCCCGCAGTTGTTGCAGGAATGTGTACACGGCGGGTTATTCGATATATTCGAAGACTTTAACCACGCGGCGAACGCCTTCCACTTCACTGGCGATCTGGGCGGCGCGTTCGGCTTCATTAGGCGTGACCAGACCCATCAGATAGACCCAGGAGTTTTCCGTGAGCACCTTGATGCGTGTGGCGTCCACCACTTCAGTTCTTCCCAGCATGCGCGTCTTGACCTTGGAGGTGATCCAGGTGTCGTTATTGCGGGACGAGAATGCGGTGGGTTCCGCGATCGTGATCGCATTGAATACGTTACGCACCTTGTCGGCATTGCTGGCCATGGTCAGCGCTTTTTCACGCAGTTCCGGCGTGGGGGCTTCACCAGTGAGTAACACCTGCAGATTATAACTGGTCACGGTGATGTGGACTTTGTCGCCCAAGTCCGGGTTGGAGCGGATTTTCTTGGTGAGCAGCATTTCCACGCCCTGGTCATCCACGACGGTGCCGGCACTGCGGCGTTCGTTTTGCTCGGTCACCGTGGCGCCGTTATCCGCCACCATGACCTGGGTACACCCGGGCATGAAGCCGATGGGCAGCAGTATCGCCATGAGCAGCATAGCGGAGCTTGATGAATTTTTCACGACGAGACCTCGGTTGGTAGTGTGCTAGCTGAATGTACTGTAAAACGCGTCCTTGATCCAAATAAACTCCGGCGGTACCGTATTTGTCACTGCCACCACATCAAAACGGCAATAGCGTTCGTAAACCAGATTGTTGGCCTGCAAGTAGCGGCTGGCGGTGGCGCAAATTCGCTGCTGCTTGTAACGATCCACCGTTTCCAGCGCGTGGCCGAACTCATCACCGGCACGGCCCCGGACTTCCACGAATACCAGATGCTCGCCGTCATCCATGATCAGATCCAACTCACCTCGTGGGCCGCGAAAGTTGCGAGCGCGCAGCACCAATCCCCGCTGCAGTAAATACTGGCATGCCATCTCTTCCGCCAGACGTCCTTGTCCGACACGGCTAATCATAATTAAACAGCATCCATTGTTGAATACAAGTCCTCGCCAAGGCGTCCGCTCGCGAGGCAAAAACTAAATCGAGTTCAAGAATTTTCTACCGTATTGTTTTCGAGCGCATTACATTGCCGGCGATGGATGAGTGTCCGCCACTCAGGATTTCACCCCGTGACCACTAAAAATATTTTCCCGCCATGGCATCGCGCCGGAAATCAAAGACATTCTCGCCAGGTTCTAAATTAACACTTTGCGAGCGTGGCGTCATGGCGCGAGAGACTATTTTACGCAGGTTACCGATCATATCACCAGACGCTGTGCCACGGTGGAGTCTCAGTTCTGCTGGTCCAGGGCCACCGGCACACCCCGGGCGAATTTGACCCAACTAATTCGGCGGTAAATACGGTTGGCATCGTCGATATAGAGTTGGCCGGTCTCGCCGTCGTGGGAGCTGGTACGGATCGAAATGAGTTGATTCATGTGGGGGATGATATTGAACGCATCCACTCCCAGAGCGTAGAAGCGCGCATAGCCTTGTCCATTGGAGGGCCATAACGCTTCAATGGTGTTCTTCAGTTTGACCAGCGGACGGGGTTGGGGCAGTACCCAGGGCATGTCACCGAAGCGCAATTCATCCATGTCCTTGTCCAGGTTGGCGTCCACGCTACCGGAATATACGTGTGACGTGGAGTACACCGGCAGGTCAGCCGCATGGTGGAAGCGTAACTGGGGGCTGATCTGTCGTGCCTGTCGCGGGAAGGCGGCAAGGAAGATAAAATCCGCGTCCTGACGCCGGCGCGGGGTGAATTCTACTTTGGTGTTCAGGATTTGATTCAATTCCACGCGTCGCGCCTGGCTGGCATCAAGGTTCAGTACCCGGCGAATGGCCGGGGAAAAGTCATTGTTCCGGGGATCGTAAGCAATGGATTCGAGGACGCTGCCACCCAGTTGTTGCCAGCGTTCTACGAAGGCGGCTTGCACCCGCTCGCCCCAGGCGCCCTGCGGGAACAGAATCAGCGGATGTTGGTACTGGTCGAGCCAGGCTCGTTCCGCCACCTGCATGGCTTCGTCTTCCGGCGACAGGCTGAACTGGAAGAAATTGGATTTTGGCGTTGTGGTCTGGCTGTCAGTGTAATTAAGCGCAATCACCGGTACATCCAGGTTGGACCCGCCGGCGAGAATATTCACGGCGTTTTTATTCAACGGGCCCACTACCATCTGGGCACCGTCCTGCACGGCATGCAGATACGTCGACCAAATCTGGTCGGGCACTTTGCCGGTATCGTAGATGCGCACCTCAGGCGTGTAGTTTTCGATCTTGTTGGCATAGAAGGCGGCGAGAAAACCATCGCGCACCGCATCCGCGACGTTGGCAAACGCCCCTTCAAAGGGCAGCAGCAAGGCGATACGCTTGGGCAGATCCAGTTTGTCTTTCTGGCGATACAGCAGGGATTCCACAACGTTTTCGATGAGCCCCAGCTGGGGGTTCTGTTCGCGCCAGGTATTGACACGTTTGGATAATTCCGCGGAATTGCGCTGGTAATTGCGAGTGATCAGCGCCAGTTCCATCCAGGTACGAATATTGTCGCCGGAAGCCATCGGCGATACCCGTAACAGCGTATCATCGGACAGTGTGGTCAGCGCTTTGAGCAGCGCCACCTGGGCGTTCGCACGGTCATTGAAGTTGTCGATCAGCCCCAGCATTTGTGCGCGGGCGCGTGCGGATTCGAGGTTATTGCCGACCAGGGCGAAGGCGTCAGCCTTGAGGGACCAGTAGCGCAGACGCAATTCCGGGTCGTCGCCCACGGACAGAATTTTTTCCAGGATTTTCAGACCGCGCTCCGCGTTACCGCGGCTGAGATCGATTTCCGTGAGCAGCAGCAGTTTACGAATACGGATACGGTCGGTGACCGTGCTGGTGTCGATATCCAACACCAATTGCTGCGCTTGCACCACGTAGCCACCCTTGAGCATGGCCTGGGCGGCGTTCAATTGCAGCTCCTGTTTAGTCGGGGGCAAGGCTTTGGCGGCCATGCGCGAATAAATGAGCGCGGCATCCAGGTGTTTACCTTGCTGGATCAACTGGGTCGCGGCATCGATGGCGGCATTGTCCGCTTCGGTGGCGAGTACCACGGGGGTTGGCGCCGCAGCGCCCAGGGGCCGCCCCGGCGGGCTCGCGCACGCGCTGAGCAAGACGCTGAATATAATGCTGGTGAACACAGTTTTTTTCTTTACGATCATGGCTGGGCTTCGTAGAGTTATCGGCAGTGAATGAGTTGTATTTAGGAGGAGCAAGTTTGTCAGTGACTACCGGGGTATTGTATGTCGTCGCCACACCGATTGGCAATTTAGCGGATATGTCCCAGCGGGCTGTGCAGGTACTCACCCAAGTGCCGCTAATCGCCGCCGAGGACACCCGCCACAGCCGCCATTTGCTCGATCACTACAATATCAGGACACCCATGACTTCTTACCATGAACATAATGAGGAAAAAGCCAGCAGTGAACTCCTGGCGCACCTCATGACCGGGGAAGACGCCGCCCTGATATCCGATGCCGGGACACCCATGATTTCTGATCCCGGATTTACCTTGGTGCAGCAGGCCCGGCAGGCAGGTATTAAAGTGGTGCCGATACCCGGTCCCAGCGCGGTGATTGCCGCATTGAGCGCCTCCGGCCTACCGGTGGATCGGTTCTTTTTTGAAGGGTTTCTGCCCAATAAACGTACAGCTCGTCGCCACCGCCTGGAGCTCCTGGTCACTTATCCCCACACCCTGGCGTTTTATGAAACCCCTCATCGCATTGCCGACACGCTGGCCGATGCCGCCGCGGTGCTGGGTGGCCAGCGCTCCGCGGTGATCGCCCGGGAGCTGACGAAAATTCACGAAACCATTCACAGTGATACCTTGGAGGGATTATGCGCGTGGCAGGCGGCGGATCCGAATCAATCAAAAGGGGAGTTTGTGTTATTGATCAGCGGTAATGCCGATCCGGTGACATTGAGCGCTGAAGAGCAGTGGATCGATCGATTGATGACCGCGTTGACGCGTGAGCTGCCCCTGAAGCTGGCGGTGGCGATTGCCATGGAAGTGACCGGGCGGCGGAAGAATGCGCTTTATCGGCGGGGCTTGGGAGGAGACAATATAGTGGAATGATAAGGGGGTTGTCGGGTGCGAGGTACGCGCCGAGCGCGACTGATGTCGCCCGGGACTCTTGCTAATCCGCGCCATGCTGGAGTGGAATCACAAGAATAACGCGGTGTGAAATCCCTGCAAGACGAGTTGCGCCACAGTATCGCAGATCGTCTGCGCATCCCGCGTACCAATAAAGGGAGTCGGGTAACTATCCGGCAGTTACAATGGCAGGATGCTCATGGTTGAATTGGTGGCGTGATGAAATCAATAGAATTTTCTACCTACGGATCCCCTGACAACCTCAGGCTCGTTGATATCGAGACGCCGGTACCTGAAAATAATGAAGTACTGGTTAGAATCCATGCTTCCTCGATCAACTCTTGGGACTGGGAATTGCTGCATGCCACGCCCTTTGCGAATCGAATGATGTTCGGATTGACCCGGCCAAAGAAACTGAAAACACTGGGTATCGATATCGCGGGTGTAGTCGAGGCGGTGGGAAGTAACGTAACGCAATGGCAACCGGGCGATGCAGTGTTTGGCGATTTATCGGCTTGTGGCTGGGGTGGGTTCGCCGAGTATGTCGCGGTGCCTCAGCAAATGTTGACACGTAAACCGGCCATGCTTTCCTTCACACAGGCCGCCGCCGTTCCGCAAGCTGGACTGCTTGCGCTGCAAGGGTTTTACAAGAAAGATAAAGCACTTATCAAATCCGGGCAGAAGGTGTTGATCAATGGCGCTTCCGGTGGTTCGGGCACTTTTGCGCTGCAAATAGCCAAGACCTTTGACGTAGAAATTACCGGCACCTGTCGCACCGAGAAAATCGAGTTTGTACAATCGCTTGGTGCTGATCATGTCATCGATTACACACGAGAAGACTTTACCCGCACTGGCCGGCAATATGATTTGATCATTGATGCCCAGGGCCGTCACTCTCTGTCTGACTATCGACGCGCACTAAGCCCGAATGGGGTTTATGTGATGCACGGAGGGGCTTCATCCACCATCATGCAGGTGATGTTGATCGGGCCGGTCGCTTCGTTGTTGGGAAGTCGCAACTATGGGCTGTTGTTCCACAAAGCCAACAAGGGGCTGGATGTTATGTGCAAATTACTTGAATCCAGCCAAGTGGTACCGGTGGTTGACCAGTGTTTTCCGTTAATGGCGACGGTGGCGGCGCTGCGGTATTACGGTGCGGGCAAAGCGCGGGGCAAGGTTGTTATCAGCATGGTGTAATGTGCTCTGTGGCAAACATTGCATCAGGCTGCGCGACTTTGTCGTTCTCGAGAGAAACGGCAAGCGAATCAATCCATGGTCACATTTATATCCATCACCAGGCCACCGGTCTCGATGTCCACGGTTTCCATCATTTGCATTTTTAATTTTTCCATGGCGGCCAGGGCCTGACTTTTATCTTCGCCGTTGGTGTCCGGCGGGTCGCTGTTTTCCGCGGTCATTTGGTCGGAGAATTTAAGCAGCATTTTCATATATCTGCCATAGTCCATGTTCAGGGCTAGAAAACCATTGGCGGATGATGCGGTGGTCGCCAGATCATTGGCGAGACGGGAAGATATTTCACCGGTAAAAGCGACCAGATGATTGCCTTTAAGCGCGAGCTTGAGCGGTTTTCCCAGCGCTATGGGTAACGGCAGGGGGAAATTCACGGCACTGCCGTCGGCGGGCAGCTGAATGGGAGGCATGTCGGGATTCATACCGTTAGCCAGAGCCACCAGACTCTGGGGATTGGTGGAGGTGAGGGTCAGCAGGGCGTCGATATTCCTGATTTCCGGCGCCGCTGCTTCTACGCCAGGTATCAAGTCGGCATCGAGATCCATGATCATGGCGGAAAATCCCTGGACCCCCGCGATCATGCCGGAAACCATGCCCAGCATCAGCGCCGGATTATTTTGCGTCAGTTGTGTTTTGAGATCCGCAAGGAAGGCGCACTGGTATTGTTTCGAGATGAATGACTGCACGGTTGCGGTGATAAATGGCGCAAGTGCATCCACATTCAGGCCCAGTGCCACGCCAAACATGGGTTTTTGGGCGCTGTTTTTCACAAATGCCGGTACGAATCCGCGCAGCTGCTGCATGCTTTTCATAAACGCCGGATCGGTATTTTCCACGACGGTGCGGGTTTCCATGATCTTGGGATTACCCGTCAGCTCCAGCTTGGTATACCCGAATACCGTTTGCGGCCAGAGTTCGGCCAATAGCATCAATTCACTGCGGCACGCGGCGGTGCGCAGTGCGGCCAGAGGATGTTTCTGCTCGGTGGTCGTCTCGGTGTTGGCCATGCCGGTATCCCCGGGCGTCGTGGGCCGGGATTCCTGGGTGTCATCCGGCGCCAGGTCTGCCGGATTTTGCGACTCCTCCGTGCTTATGCCTTCCATGGCTGTCGCGCGTGCTTCGGCCAGTTGCGCAAACAGCGTGTCCAGCATCCGCGACAACCCGCTGTCGACATCACCGGTCAGGCCGTTCATGATTTCCCGGTGACTTAGATAACCAATGTAGGCTGGATGAAAATGATACTTTTCCTTGATATCCTGCAGCGTGCTGACATGCGCCAGGGATGAAGCGGGTTTTTTCAGACCAAAAACGCTGTCGCGGATGTCGCCGCCCAGTAGCTTGCCGCCCAGGGTTATGATGGCGTAGCGGCTACTGGTGCCGATCAGCAGGTTGGTATCCGAGGGCTCCTCAGCCGTGGGTTTATCCAGACTGTAAGCGCGTATGCTGATATCTCCCGCCGCCGACAGTTCCGGAGTCAAGTCGACCTGTTGCTGCGCGTCGTTGATATACTTAATGAAGGCGGGCGCATCGGCCAGTTTGATTCTCAACACCGGCAGAAAACCCACGGTATACAACGCCGCATCCACCTGTTGACCCCAACCCAGTGGTGCGGCATCGGCTGTGGAATTTTTCAGGGACTGCGCATAACTGCCCAGCATGCTGGAAAGCATCAACACCGCCGGTGGCAGCTGTGCCTGTTGTTCCGCGCCGAGTTGCTGCACCCAGCCGGCATCATGCAACCAATCCGCTTCCGATAGCATCATTCCGATGATTTCCTGCCAGGAAGCAGTTTCCAACCCACCGAAAAACATCAGAGTGTCCGCTGGTACATAACTGAGGATTTCCCGGTCGCTCACCAGTGAAGCTTGGTTCTGATCGGACAGCACCTGGGTGCCATATTTGAGATAACCCGCGTAGGCGCCGATGGCGATTAGGGTGATTGCTGCGATACTGCCGAATAAGCGGGATTTGTTCATGGTGGCCTCGGGGGAATGGTCTCTGAGATGGCAGCAGTGGCTTCAGTTTGCGCTTGAATTGGGTGGCTGGTCTTTCCTGGTATTGAGCTTCGGGCGCGACGTCTACGCGGTGTCCATGTTACCGGAGATGCGGGCATGATTACCAGATCAGCGTCGGCCGCAATGGGTGGGGGCCGCAATGGGTGGGTGTCAGGGATCGCATCGGCTGATCCTACCCCCCGACGGTAATGCGCGGCAAATTGCCCGGGCGTTGTGGTGCCGTACAGGGCAACCGAATCGCATATTGTCGATCTGGATAGGTTTGTTAAGCACATAAGTCACGGCTGCGCTATCAATCATGTTGGCGATGGCGAAATACCAGGTCAGTGTCCGGCAGCTCCAGGCATTGTTGGATAATTAATGGGTGTCCCGCTCCTTACCGCCCCTTAAAACTGGTCGCTGGCTGTTCCGTACTATATAATTACCTGGAGCCAGCCAGGCAGCCGCTCCGCAAGGGGAGGAAAGTCCGGGCTCCACAGGGCGAGGTGCCAGGTAACGCCTGGGGGGCGCAAGCCTACGGAAAGTGCCACAGAAAATATACCGCCCGGTTAACCGGGTAAGGGTGAAATGGTGCGGTAAGAGCGCACCGCGCTCCTGGTAACAGGAGTGGCAGGGCAAACCCCACCGGGAGCAAGACCAAATAGGGAAACAGGCGACCTTGTGTCGCCACATGCGGCCCGCATGGTTTCCGGGTAGGTCGCTCGAGGTGCGCGGCGACGCGCATCCCAGATGAATGGCTGCCCACGACAGAACCCGGCTTATCGGCTGGCTCTTTTTTTCCCCTTCAAATTCGCGATTTGTAGCGATTCTTGCAAGCTGTATTTTACATTAAGTTTCCTTTCTATCCCCTTGTTAATAATGAATATATAAAACGACGTCCCTGGATATCGTCATGGGCGTCGCCGTAACTTATTGAATATTAAAGAAATAAAAGACTGTGTCGGGAAGTGCTGATTCCTTGACACTTCCGAGATCGGCACCTATAGTGGTACAAAGTGGGGAATGGTGGGAAATAATGGTATACGCTGACCCAATTCTGGAGCCAAGTCTTGTATTTCACTGGTGCCGATTTACTCAATTTGGACGCCAAAGGGCGCCTCATGATGCCGACCGCGCATCGCGACGCCCTGGTGGAGCTATGCAATGGCGAATTGGTAATCACCCGGCACTGGATGGAAAAGAAGTGTTTGCTCATGCTGCCCATGCCCAAGTGGAACCAGGTATTGAGTGAAATCATCGGCAATCCTACATTTGATAAAGCTTCCCAGATGACCATGCGTCTGATCCTGGGAAACGCTAAACCCGTCAAACTCGACAGTAACAATCGTATTCTCATTCCGCCGAATTTGCGAGAAGCGGTGGGACTGGAAAAAACCGTCCAGTTGATGGGACTGGGTGAGAAATTTGAATTATGGCCGGGCGTCGACATCGAATCGGTGGAAAACGACTGGTACGACAAAGTTCAGGACATGGATCTGGACAAGATGCCGGAGCATATCAAGAAGCTCGCGCTGTAATGGCGGCGACCGGTAACGGGATGGTGCACGCGACACATCAACCGGTACTGCTCAAAGAGGCGGTGGCGGGACTGAACATAAAAAAAGAAGGTATCTATATCGATGGTACTTTCGGGAGAGGTGGACATGCAAGCGCGGTATTAGCGCAGTTGGGTCCCGAGGGCCGGCTGCTGGCGATGGATAAAGATCCGGAGGCGGTGCGTGTGGCACAGCAAGCGTTTGGACACGATAACAGGTTTGCCATTGAGCAGGGCAGTTTTGCCCTGCTGCGCCAGTTTGTGGCGCAGCGCGACTGGTTAGGACGGGTGAATGGCGTGCTTCTTGACCTGGGCGTTTCGTCACCGCAGTTAGATATGGCGGAGCGGGGTTTCAGCTTTCTCAAGGATGGTCCCCTGGATATGCGCATGGACAACAGTGCCGGCGTGTCCGCGGCGCAATGGTTGGCGCGGGCCACGTTGGACGAGATTGCCAATGTGCTGAAAACCTATGGAGAAGAGCGTTTTGCCAAGCGCATCGCCCGCGCCCTGTGCGACGCGCGTCGTGAGCATCCTATCGATACCACGGGACGCTTGGCGCAAATTATCAGTGATGCCAATCCCTCATGGGAACAGGGCAAGCATCCGGCGACGCGCAGTTTTCAGGCGATCCGGATTTATATCAACCGGGAGCTGGAAGATTTACGCGTCTGTCTCGATGCCCTGGACACGGTGCTGGCGGCGGGTGGCCGCATCGCGGTTATCAGTTTCCACTCGCTGGAAGACCGTGTGGTAAAGCGTTTTATCCGGACGCAGGAAAAACGAGACGACATACCCGCCGGTTTGCCGGTGACCCATGACCAGATTCGCCCACGTATGTATGCCGTGGGTAAAGCCGTGCATGCGTCGCCGGCAGAGGTGGCGGCGAATCCCCGGGCGCGCAGCGCGGTGCTGCGGGTTGCGGAGAAAACCGCATGAGCACCGGTCGCATTGCCGTCGCACTGCTGGCGCTGGCGGTGCTGGCGTCCGCGTTGGGAGTGGTGTACAGCAAACACCGTAACCGTCAGCTGTATGTACAGTTGCAAGACCTTCAGCAGCAACGGGATGCCATGGAAGTTGAATGGGGGCAGTTACAATTGGAACAAAGTACCCTGGCCACCCAGGGTTACATCGAGCGGGTCGCCCGCAAGAAACTTAAAATGCAAATTCCGGATATGGATGCAGTGGTGATGGTGCGATGAGAACCGAGAATCCTATCAGTGTCCCCTGGCGCCGCCGCAGTGTCGTGGCGCTGTTTGCATTGCTGTTTTCGGTGATGATCGGTCAAGGGGTAAATCTGCAGGTACTTGACAAGAAATTCCTGCAGGAGCAGGGGGATGCCCGTTACCTGCGCGATGTTGCCGTGCCCGCTCATCGTGGCATGATCACCGACCGGGAAGGTGAACCTTTGGCGGTAAGTACTCCCGTGAGTTCCATCTGGATCAATCCCAAGGATTTTCAGGCGAGCGCCGGTCAATTGCAATCGCTGGCGGTGCTGCTGGAAATGACGCCGGCGAAAATCCGAGAACTGGTGCGCGAGCGGGCCGACCGTGAATTCGTCTATTTGCAACGGCAGGTCGCGCCGCAACTGGCTCACGATGTTATGGCCTTGAACATTGGCGGTGTTGCCCTGCAACGGGAATATCACCGTTATTACCCCGCCGGCGAAGTGACGGCGCATATCATTGGTTTCACGGATATCGATGACAGCGGCCAGGAAGGGCTGGAACTGGCGTATGAAAAATGGTTGCAGGCGCAACCGGGCAAGGAACGCGTGGTCAGAAATCGTCTGGGGCAAACGGTGGAGCGGGTGGCGCGGCTGGCGCCGGCGCACGACGGTCAGAATCTGACGCTGAGTATCGATCGCCGACTGCAATACCTGACCTACCGCGAGCTCAAGGCCGCGGTACAACGCAACCATGCGCCATCAGGTTCCGCCGTGGTACTGGACGTGCGCACCGGTGAGGTGTTGGCGCTGGTCAATCAACCGTCTTACAATCCCAATAATCGTAACCAGTATCAATCCACCGCTTATCGCAACCGGGTAGTGACCGATCTGTTCGAGCCGGGTTCCACGGTCAAACCCTTCATCGTTGCCGCTGCCATGGGCACCGGTAATTTTCGACCGGAAACAGCCATCAATACCGCACCGGGGTTGATGCGGGTCGGCAGCGCCACCATTCATGATGTGCGTGACTATGGCCTGATCGATGTGCGCACCATACTGCAAAAATCCAGCAATATCGGCGCCACCAAGATCGCCCTGTCCCTGGATCCTAAATATCTGTGGACGACGATGAGTGATTTCGGCTTCGGTCATGCGGTGGGTAGCGGCTTTCCCGGCGAAAGTCTGGGTATTTTCAAGAATTACCGGCAGTGGGGCGAGATTGAACGCGCCACCATGGCTTACGGTTATGGCTTGTCCACGTCGGCGTTGCATCTGGCCCAGGCCTATGCCGCATTACTGGGGGACGGTGCGCTGCGGCCGGTCAGCTTTGTCAAACTGACGCCGGAGCAAATCGCCGCGATGCCGACGCAACAAGTGGTGGACAAGAAAATTGTCATGCAAATGCGCGACATGCTGATGGGTGTGGTCAGTGACGAAGGCACCGCATCGCAGGCCGAGGTCAAAGGTTACACGGTGGCCGGGAAGACCGGCACCGTGCGTAAGGCCAGCCCCGGCGGTTATCTGGAGGACAATTACATTGCCTTGTTTGCCGGCGCCATTCCCGCCAGCGATCCGCGGCTGGTGATGGTCATTACCATCAATGATCCCCGGGGCGAGAAATACTATGGTGGTGCCGTAGCGGCGCCGGTTTTCGCCCGGGTCATGAGTGGTGCCATGCGCTTGCTGAATATCACACCTGATCGCGCATCGGAAGATCAAACCAAAGTGGCCATGGTCGGAGGTCAGCAATGATGACGGCGCCTACGCTGACACCACGCTGGCACCTGGCGCCGTTGCTGGCGGATATCATGGCGCTGGCGCCGGCCCAGGATGTGCCGGTCACCGGCATCGCGATTGATAGTCGTGAGGTGCGGGCAGGTGATCTGTTTATCGCGATCAGCGGCAGTCGGAATGATGGCGCGCGCTTTATTGACCAGGCTGTGAGTCGCGGCGCGATTGCGGTGTTATGGGAAGCTCCGGGCGCCACCCAGGGCTTGCCGCTGACCCGAGATAGTGCCGCGGGTGTCGCGGTACCGCTCATTGCCGTGCCGGATTTGCGGCAACAGGTTGGCGCAATTTGTGCGCGCTTTTACCATGATCCATCCAGGGAACTGACCATGGTCGGTGTTACCGGCACCAACGGCAAGTCTTCGGTGGCCAGCTATGTCGCCCAGGGATTGCAACGGGAGCACAACTGCGGTCTCATCGGTACCCTGGGTATAGGGTTTTGGCAGCAGCTTACCCCCTCCGCTAATACTACTCCTGGTCCGCTATTACTGCAGCAGACGCTGCGCCGTTTCCTGGACGACGGCGCCCGCTATGCGGTGATGGAAGTGTCGTCCCATGCTTTGCACCAGGGTCGTATCAATGGCACTGACATCAATATTGGCGTGTTCACCAATCTCAGTCATGACCATCTGGATTACCACGGCGATATGGTGGCCTATGGCAAGGCCAAGAAGCTTCTGTTTGACGTACCTTCGGTGACCCACGCGGTGATCAATGTCGACGATGCTTTCGGTCGGGAATTGGTCCGGGGGCTGCGACCCGAGATCACCGTACTGAGCTACGCGCTGCGTCCGCCGACCGGCGATCACCAGCCTCAAATCTATGCCCACGCTATTGAGCTGCATGCCGCGGGTGTGCGCTATGAACTGCATTCCCCCTGGGGACAATGCCGCATCGAGAGCCCGCTGTTGGGGCGCTTTAATATTGCCAACGCCCTGGCCACGTTTGGCGTGTTCATGGCGATGGCCATGGAATTTGACGATGCCGTCAGCCGGGTGCGCGCGTTAGTGCCGGTGGCCGGACGCATGGAAACCTTCACCGCCGACAACGGGGTCACGGCCGTGGTGGACTATGCCCATACCCCGGATGCGCTGGCCCATGTACTGGCCGCGGTGCGCGTACATTGCCCCGGTCGTTTGATTTGTGTTTTCGGTTGCGGTGGCGACCGTGATCGCGCTAAGCGTCCATTGATGGGCGGCGTGGCGGAGCAAGGCGCGGACCTGGTGGTGGTGACGGACGATAATCCCCGCAGCGAAGCGCCCTCGGAGATTACCCTCCAGATTCTATCCGGTATGACGCACCCGGAAAAAGTGACGGTACTGCACGATCGCCGCGGTGCTATCACCCAAGCCATCGCTCAGGCGCGGCGCGGCGACGTCGTGGTGGTGGCCGGCAAGGGGCATGAGGACTATCAAATATTGGGCGCCAGGACTGTTGAATTCAGTGACCGGGAAGTCGTGCGCCAGTGTTTCGGTTTGACGTCCGGCGCCACGGGAGATGCTACATGAGCACGCTAGCCATGTCTTTTTCTCAAGTCGCAGACGATCTGGATGCTGTGATCAAAGGTGGTGATGCTGAATTTGCCGGCGCCGCTATCGATACCCGTCTGCTGGGACCCGGCGAGTTGTTCGTGGTATTCGCCGGTAACCGTGTCGATGGTCATGATCTGATTCCAGAAGCGCGCCGCCAAGGTGCCGCCGGCGCCATGGTGCAACATTTCGTCGATGATGAGCTGCCGCAACTGAAGGTGGCGGATACCCGGCTGGCGCTGGGCAAACTGTCGGCACGCTGGCGCGCGCAATATCCCGGTACCGTGGTGGCGTTGACCGGCAGTAATGGTAAAACCTCGGTCAAGGAAATGCTGGCCACCATTTTGCAACGGGCCGGCGCCGTGTGGGCGACCCGTGGCAATCTCAATAATGATATCGGCATGCCCCTGACGCTGATGGGTTTGCGCGCCGAGCACCACTTTGCGGTGATCGAAATGGGTGCCAATCATGTTGGTGAAATCGCCTATCTTACCGCTATTGCCCGCCCGCAGATCGCCATCATCACCAATGCCGGACCGGCGCATCTGGAGGGCTTCGGCAGTGTGGAAGGCGTGGCCCATGCCAAAGGGGAGATCATCGCCGGTGTTCCCGATGACGGCACCTGCATTTTAAACGCGGATGACCCGTATTTTCCGCTGTGGCGGCAGATGGCCGGTCCACGCCGCGTTATCAGTTTCGGATTCAGTGACAATGCGGACTTCCGCGCACATGACACCAAGACGCCGGATCATCACGGTATTACGATCGTGGCCAATGATACCAGCGTTGATGTGCATTTTCCGATGCTGGGCGCCCACAACATCGCCAATGCGCTTGCCGCCGGTGCCGCGGCCGCGGCGTTGGGTTTGTCGCTGCAGACCATCAAGGATGGGTTGGAGTCGGTGCGCGCCGTGGCCGGCCGCTTGGAACGCAAGAACGGTATCGGTGGCGCCCAGTTGATCGATGATACCTACAATGCCAATCCCGCCTCGGTGAGCGCAGCGCTGCAGGTATTGGCGCAGTTCAGCAACCGGCGCCGTATTCTGGTGCTGGGGGATATGGCGGAATTGGGTGTAAATGCGGCCGCGTTGCATGAAACCATTGGTCGGCAGGCTAAAGAGCTGGAGATCGAGTTTTTGTTCGCCTGCGGTCCGTTGAGCGCCGGCGCCTGTGCGACTTTTGGCGCGGGCGGCACCCACTGCGCGGACAAGGAGCAAATGGTGGCGGCGGTGCGTGATCTTATGGACGCGAACAGTGTGGTGCTCGTGAAAGGTTCGCGCAGCTCACACATGGAAACGGTGGTGGATGGTTTGAACGAAGGGCGGAGCTGAAACATGTTGCTAGATTTATCGCTATACCTTGCGCAATACCATACTGGCTTCAATGTGTTCCAGTATTTGACGTTGCGTGCCATTCTCGGAGTGTTGACCGCGCTGCTCGTCTCCTTTTTGTTTGGTCCGATGCTGATTCGCAAGCTCAGCCATTATCAGATCGGGCAACATGTGCGCAGCGACGGCCCGGCCACGCACTTCTCCAAGGCGGGTACGCCGACCATGGGTGGGGCTCTGATCATCGTCGCGATTTGTCTGGCAACGGTACTTTGGTCGGATCTGCATAATCGCTATGTCTGGATCGTGCTGGCGTCGATCGTCACTTTCGGCGGCATCGGCTGGATCGATGACTACAAGAAGTTGATCATGAAGGATCCCAAGGGGTTGCCGGCGCGCTGGAAATATTTGATGCAATCGGTGTCGGCGCTGACTATCGCCGTCGCTTTGTACATCACCGCCCAGTCGCCGGCGGAAACCAATCTGATCGTACCGTTCTTCAAGGATGTGTCGCTGGAGTTGGGCGCGATGTTCGTGCTGCTTACCTACTTCGTTATTGTCGGCAGCAGTAACGGCGTAAATCTTACCGATGGCCTGGATGGTTTGGCGATCATGCCCACGGTGATGGTGGGCGGCGCCCTGGGTATCTTCGCCTATGTGACCGGTCACGCGCGCTTCGCCGAATATCTCAGCATACCCTATATTCCCGGTGTCGGCGAAATTGTGGTGTTCTCCGGCGCATTGGTGGGCGCGGGTCTGGGGTTTCTCTGGTTTAACACTTATCCGGCGCAGGTGTTCATGGGTGATGTGGGTGCCCTGGCCCTGGGCGCGGCGCTGGGAGTGGTCGCGGTGATTGTGCGTCAGGAGCTGGTGTTGTTCATCATGGGGGGCGTGTTCGTCATGGAAACCGTCTCGGTGATCCTGCAAGTGGCTTCTTTCAAGCTGACCGGCAAGCGCATCTTTCGCATGGCGCCGCTGCACCATCATTTTGAACTGAAAGGCTGGCCCGAACCTCGTGTCATCGTTCGCTTTTGGGTGATTACCGTGATTCTGGTGCTGGTTGGTCTGGCCACGTTGAAGATACGCTGACCACGTGCCAATAGCCGAGGCTCTTATGCAAACACACGACGACGCACTGCCGGGTACGCTGATCCTGGGTCTGGGTAAGACCGGGCGCTCGTGCGCGCGTTATTTGCGAGCCACCGGCGTTGCGTTCGCGGTGAGCGATTCCCGGCAACAGCCGCCGGATCTGGCGGGATTTCGCCATGAATTCACTGAAGTGCCGTGTTTCCTCGGCGGTTTTGATGCCGGCGCGCTGGCCGCGGCTCAGGAGCTGATCGTATCACCGGGAATTTCTCTGGCGACGCCGGCACTGCGGGAGGCGGCCCAGGCCGGCAAGTCCATCGTTGGTGATATCGAGTTGTTCGCGCGCGCGGCCGACGCGCCGGTAATCGCCATTACCGGCACCAATGGCAAGAGCACGGTCACGGATTTGCTGGGAGTGCTTGCCGCGCATTGTGGTGTGCACGTCAAGGTGGGGGGCAATATTGGCACCCCGGCTCTGGATTTACTGCCGTGGGCCGACGCCGCTGGTGCCATCGCCACGGAACTCTATGTGCTGGAGGTGTCGAGTTTTCAACTGGAGACCACCTATTCCTTGAACGCGGTGGCGGCGACCATCTTGAATATTACCGAAGATCATATGGATCGCTATCAGGACATCCAGGACTATCTTGCCGCCAAGCGGCGGGTGTTTCAGGGGCAGGGCGTGGTGGTGTTGAACCGTGATGATCCGATGGTGGCAGCCCTGGCGGAGCCCGGGCGCGCTACTGTCGGTTTTACCCTGCAACCGCCCGAGGCGGGTGATTTCGGGGTGCGCGAGATCGGCGGCGTTACCTGGTTGTGTCATGGTAACAGCGCATTGTTGCCGGTCAGCGAACTGAAACTGAAAGGCAAACACAATCACGCCAACGCCCTGGCGGCGCTGGCACTGGGTAATGCTTTCGGTTTGCCGATGCCACGCATGCTGGCAGCGTTGCGCGGCTACGGTGGATTACCGCATCGCACCAACTGGGTGGGTAGCTGTCGCGGTGTCGATTGGTATAACGATTCCAAAGGCACCAATGTCGGCGCCACGCTGGCGGCGGTGTCCGGTATGGACCGACCGGTAGTATTGATTGCCGGCGGTGACGGCAAAGGCGCGGATTTTTCCGCGCTGTCGCAACTCGCGCCGCGTTTGCGCGCCCTGGTGTTGATTGGCCGCGACGGGCCGCGCATCGGCGCGGTGTTGAGCGCGCATGTCAATACGGTGAGCGCGGAGAACATGACGCAGGCAGTGCGCGCCGCTGCTTCCCTGGCGCAAACCGGCGATTGCGTGCTGCTGTCGCCCGCCTGCGCGAGTTTCGATATGTATGACAACTATGAACATCGAGGCAGGGATTTTGTCCAGCAGGTGCAGCACTATATCGGTGGAGGCGGCTGATGGCGAAAGCAGCGGTGCAACGGTTGCCTGGATCCCTTGCCGATCATGACGTGGCGCGCGTTGCGGCGCCGGCGCTCGACATCTATCTGGTGGGCGCGATACTGCTGCTGCTGGCGCTGGGGGTATTGATGGTGACGACCGCGTCGATGCCGCTGGCGGACCGTAATTACGGCGATGCCCTGTACTTCACGCGCAAGCAAATTTATTACGTAGTGCTGGGTTTGGCGCTGGCCTTGGGGGTGACGCGCGTCAGCATCAAAGTTTGGCAGAAGTTATCGCCGGTATTGCTGGTGTTGGGCGCGCTGGCGCTGATCCTGGTGCTGGTGCCGGGGCTGGGTGTGCACGTGAATGGCAGCTATCGGTGGCTGGATCTGGGTATCTTCCGCTTGCAGCCGTCGGAGCTGATGAAATGGTTTTTGATCCTGTATATCGCCGACTATGTGGCGCGCCGGCACGGTGAAGAGCGGGAGACATTTGGCGGTTTTTTCAAACCGTTTCTGGTGGCCGCGGTCGCGGCGGGCCTGCTGCTGCTGGAGCCGGATTTCGGCGCCATGGTAGTGACGTTGACCACAGTGCTGTGCATGTTGTTTATTGCCGGCGCACGCTTGCGCTACTTCATGGGTATTTTCCTGATGGCGCTGGCGGCTGGTGTGGCGCTGGTGCTGGCGGCCCCCTATCGCCTGGAGCGGGTGACGCGGTTCCTTGATCCCTGGGCCGATCCGTTCGACAGCGGATTTCAGTTGACGCAGGCGCTGATCGCTTTCGGACGCGGCGAATGGTTTGGCGTGGGTCTGGGTAACAGTGTTCAGAAATTGCTGTATTTGCCGGAACCCCATACGGATTTCGTGCTGGCAATTCTCGCCGAGGAGCTGGGTCTGGTGGGTCTGGTGCTGGTGATCGCCACCTTCGCGGTGTTGTTGGCGCGCATGTTCGCGATTGCCATGGAAGCGCAACGGCGACAGGACGCGTTCAGTACCCATGCGGTGAACGGCGTGGCGATCTGGTTTGGTATTCAGGTGCTGATCAATATCGGTGTCAACATGGGCGTGCTTCCGACCAAGGGCCTAACCTTACCGCTGATGAGCTATGGCGGTACCTCTGTGGTGGTGATGTGCGTTGCCGCGGCGTTCGTGGTGCGTGTCGACATGGAGAACCGCATGGCTGAGCAGCCGGTGCGCCGCAAAGGGTGGTCGTTATGACGACAGCGCGACGTGGCAGAGTGTTGATCATGGCCGGTGGCACCGGGGGGCACATCTACCCGGCGTTAGCGGTCGCGCAGTATTTGCAGCAACAGGGTAATGACTGCTTCTGGCTGGGTACCGCTCACGGCCTGGAAGCGCGGGTGGTACCCGCGGCGGGCTTTCCTTTGCATGTAATCGCGTTTGGCGGTCTGCGTGGTAAAGGGCTGGTTACCTTGCTGTTGGCGCCCTTCAAGATTCTGGTCGCCGTGAGTCAGGCAGTGGGCGCGGTGCGCAACATTAATCCGGACGTGGTGCTCGGGCTGGGGGGGTTCGCATCCGCTCCCGGCGGTGTCGCCGCCTGGCTGTTGCGCCGGCCATTGTTGATTCATGAGCAAAACGCCATTAGCGGCATGACCAACCGGATTCTGGCGCGGTTAGCGGTAAAAGTGCTGGAAGCGTTTCCCAATACCTTTCCCGCACGACGTAAAGTGCTGACCGTAGGCAATCCGGTTCGTGCCGATCTGATCGCCACCCCGACGCCGGAGCAACGGTTCGCCGGGCGCAGCGGTGCGTTGCGTTTGTTGGTAATGGGCGGCAGTCTGGGCGCCGTGGCGCTGAATGAATGGGTACCGAAAGCGCTGGCTTTATTCGCACCGGAGCAGCGACCGATTGTTTATCATCAATGTGGACGGGATCGCGACGCGGAAACGGCGCGTCACTATCAGGCCGCAAACGTTGCCGGCGAAACCGTGGCATTCATTGAAAATGTCGCGGAGCGCTATGCCTGGGCGGATCTGGTGGTGTGCCGCGCCGGCGCCTTGACCGTCGCCGAATTAGCGGCGGTGGGCGTGGGTGCGATCCTGGTACCGTATCCGCACGCGGTGGACGATCACCAGTCCGCAAACGCTCGTTATCTTTCGGAGCATGGCGCCGCGTTACTGTTGGCGCAGACCGCGCTGAGCGCGGCATCGCTGCATCAAATGTTGTTGCCTTATGTGCTGGATGCGTTGTCCGGTCGCCGCCGTCTGCTGAGCATGGCTCAGGCGGCACGCGCCCGGGCGATCACCGATGCCACCGCGTGTGTGGCGCGGGAATGTAATGTTTATCTGCCGCAAGCGCAGGTTTCTTCCTCGGGAGGCGAAGTATGACTAACACACCTGCCAAGCCGGTGCGCCAAACCCGGGCGGTGGCGATGCGCCGTATCCAGCAACTGCACTTTGTGGGCATTGGCGGCGTGGGCATGAGCGGCATTGCGGAAGTGTTGCTGAACATGGGCTACAAGGTGTCCGGATCCGATGTCAAGGAAAGTCCGGCGGTGCAACGCCTGCGTCAGGCCGGCGCGCAGATCAGCATCGGCCATCGGGCGGAAAATATTTTACAGGCGGACGCGGTGGTGGTGTCGTCGGCGGTCAACGATCGTAATCCGGAAGTGACCGCGGCGCACGAACGCCGCATTCCGATCGTACCACGGGCGGAAATGCTCGCGGAGTTGATGCGCTTTCGTTTTGGAATTGCGGTCGCCGGCACTCATGGCAAGACCACCACCACTTCTCTGGTCACCAGCATCCTGGCGGAAGGTGGTCTCGACCCCACATTTGTGATCGGCGGCCGGCTTAACAGCGCGGGCGCCAATGCGCGCCTGGGCGAGAGTGAATACCTGGTGGCGGAAGCGGACGAAAGTGATGCCTCGTTCCTGTATCTGCAACCGATGATTTCAGTGGTCACCAATATTGACGCCGATCACATGGAAACCTACGGTGATTTTGACAGTCTCATCAACACCTTTCTGGAATTCATCCATCACCTGCCATTCTACGGACTGGCGGTGGTCTGCCAGGACGATGCGGTGATCAGTGACTTGCGGCCGCGCATGGCGCGACCCGTCCTGGGGTATGGCTTCTCGGAGGAAGCGGAAGTGCGGGCGGTGAATGTGGAATATAGCGGCATGGGCTCGCGTTTTCAGGTGCAATGGCGCGATCAAACACAAGCCTTGCAGGTGCAACTGAATTTGCCGGGCAAGCACAATGTATTGAACGCCCTGGCGGCAATCACCATCGCCCGGGAAATCGGCGTCGCTGATGCCGCGATATGCAAGGCTCTCAAGGAGTTTCAAGGCATTAACCGGCGTTTTCAGATCAACGGCGATGTCACGGTGCGTGGAGCGACCGTCACCTTTGTCGATGACTATGGCCATCACCCGCGGGAAGTCGCCGCCACCATCGCCGCCGCGCGTCAAGTGTGGCCCTCGCGTCGTCTGGTGGTGGTATTCCAGCCGCATCGCTACACGCGCACCCGTGATTTGTTCGAGGACTTCACTATCACTCTTTCCGAAGCCGATGCGCTGCTGGTGCTGGAAGTTTACGCCGCCGGCGAGGAGCCGATCGCCGGTGCCGACAGTCGTGCGCTGTGTCGCGCGATTCGCACCCGCGGCCATGTGGAGCCGATTTTTGTTGAAGGCACGGATGCTTTGGCGGCTACGCTGGCAGACATCGTCGAAGGTGGTGATGTGGTGCTGACCATGGGCGCGGGGGATATCGGCGCGGCATCTCTGCGGCTGCCGGAAGCTCTCGCGGATAAGGTCACATGATGGCGGCACAGGCGGCGGCACTGCGCGGTACGTTACTGCTGGACGAGCCCATGTCCAAGCATACTTCCTGGCGTATCGGAGGGCCGGCCGATCGTTTCTATAAGCCGGCGGATGTGGCCGATCTGGCGATGTTTCTGGCGCAGTTGGATGAAGGCGAACCGTTGTTCTGGCTGGGTTTGGGCAGCAACCTGCTGGTGCGTGACGGCGGAATCCGCGGCACCGTGGTTTGCACCACCGGCGTGTTGGATACGCTGGAGCAAGATGCGCAGGGTCGGGTTTATGCCGGCGCCGGCGTTACCTGCGCCAAGGTGGCCAGATATTGTTCGCGTCATGGTTTGCAAGCGGCGGAATTCCTGGCCGGCATTCCCGGTACATTTGGCGGCGCTCTGGCCATGAATGCCGGCGCTTTTGGCGGTGTTACCTGGGAACTGGTGGAGCAGGCGGAAACCATCGATCGTCTGGGTAATCGACATATCCGCAGCCGACGCGATTTCGATATCGGCTACCGGCAGGTGCAGATACCGGAGGGTGAGTGGTTTGTCGGCGCCTGGATGGTTCTGGACGCGCGCACCGAAGGCTCAGGCAAGGAGCGTATCAAGCAACTGCTGGAGCAGCGCAATAACACGCAACCGATCAATCAACCGAGCGCCGGTTCCACGTTCCGGAATCCGCCGGGCGATCACGCGGCGCGTCTGATCGAGGCTTGTGGACTGAAAGGGATATGTATTGGCAAGGCCTGCGTGTCGGAAAAACACGCGAATTTCATCGTCAACACAGGCGGCGCCATGGCGCAGGACGTTGAACAATTGATGGCATTCGTCGCACAGGAAGTACACGGCAAATTCGGCGTAGAACTGGTGAAGGAAGTGCATATAGTCGGGGAGAAAAAGGCATGACGGTAAGCAGATTTGGCAAAGTCGCGGTGCTGTTCGGCGGGCTGTCCGCGGAACGGGAGGTTTCACTGAACAGCGGTAATGCGGTGCTCAAGGCGCTGCAGGCCGCGGGTGTGGACGCCCATGGCATTGACGTCGACGCCAATATCCACAAGGTGTTGCCTGCCGGTGGCTATGACCGCGCTTTTATCATGTTGCATGGCCGTGGCGGTGAAGACGGCACCATGCAGGGTTTGCTGGAACTGCTGCGGCTGCCCTACACCGGCAGCGGGGTACTGGGCAGCGCGCTGGGGATGGACAAGATTCGCACCAAGCGCGTGTGGCGGGCCATGGGCTTACCCACCGCGGAATACCGCATCGCGCGCAGTTTAAGTGAGCTGGAACAGGCGGTGCAGGTCCTGGGTTTTCCGGTGATGGTCAAACCCAGCCACGAAGGTTCCAGTATCGGCATGACCAAGATCGAAAACACCGATCAAATCGCCGAAGCCTGGCGCGTGGCCCATGATCTTGACGCCGATTTGCTGGTCGAGCAATGGATATCCGGCAAGGAATACACCGCCGCCATCGTCCAGGACCAGGCGCTGCCTCTGATTCGGCTGGAAACGCCGCATCAGTTTTACGATTATCAAGCCAAATACCACGCCGATACCACGCGTTATCATTGCCCCAGCGGTCTGTCGGAACAAAGGGAAAGGAGCTGTCAGGAATTGGCGCTGCTCGCCTTTGATGCCGTCGGCGCCAGCGGTTGGGGTCGGGTGGACTTCTTTATCGACAGCCATGACCAGGTGCAATTGCTCGAAGTCAATACCGTCCCGGGTATGACTGATCATAGTTTGGTGCCAATGGCGGCTAAGGCGGCGGGCCTGGATTTTCAATCATTGGCGTTGAAGATTCTGGAAACCAGTTTCGAGCGCAGTTATGGCTAGCGGCAACGACAGAAAGCGGCGGCTGGATCCGGAAGGCGTGACAAGTCCGCACCGCGTGCGGGCATGGCTTCTGGTCGTGGCGTTATTCACGGTCATGATCACGGTCATTGGCGTGTCGCAACCGGAGAGCTGGTTTCTGGTGCGTAAGGTGACGGTCCAGGGAAATTTGAATTATCAGACACCCCGGCAGGTTTACACGGCCGTTGCACCGGCGGTGCACAGCGGATTTTTTACGGTAGATACCCGGGAAGTGCGCCGCCGGGCGGAATCGCTGCCGTGGATAGATCAGGTATCGGTGCGCCGTATATGGCCCGGGACCCTGCTGGTGCATGTCACGGAACATGTACCGGTCGCGCTGTGGCAGGATGGACGCCTGGTCGATCAGCAAGGCACGCTGTTTAGCGTGGCGCAAATGCCGCCACAGTTGGCATTGCCGCGCTTGTCCGGCCCGCAGGGCAGCGAGCAGTTGGTGATGCGTAAGTACCGGGACTTGCAGTTGCTGCTGGCGTCGGTGACCCCTGCGATTCGGACGCTGGAACTGGACGATCGGCGTGCCTGGACCATGCGTCTGGACAATGATCTGGTGGTGAATATCGGCAGGGATTTCAGGGCACGGAAAATCGAACGTCTCGTCAGGTACTACCCAGAGTTGTTCGCTGGCCGGGAACAGGGTATTGCCAGTCTGGATTTACGCTATACCAACGGAATCAGTGTACGTTGGAAACCCGGGGTTGATCCCGATACTAAGAGAGTGCGAGATGTCGAAGAAAGCTGACAAGAATCTGATCGTGGGGTTGGATATAGGTACCTCGAAAGTGGTGGCGATCGCCGGTGAGATTACGCCGGACAACGAGGTGGAGATCATCGGCATCGGGTCCCATCCCTCGCGGGGCCTGAAAAAGGGCGTGGTGGTAAATATCGATTCCACGGTGCAGTCGATTCAGCGCGCGGTGGAGGAGGCGGAGTTGATGGCCGGTTGCCAGATTCGCTCCGTGTATGCCGGTATCGCCGGCAGTCATATTCGCAGTCTTAATTCCCATGGCATCGTCGCCATTCGGGACAAGGAAGTCAGCCAGAGCGATGTCGATCGCGTCATTGACGCGGCGCGCGCGGTGGCGATTCCTGCGGATCAGAAAATTTTGCATATCCTGCCCCAGGAGTTCGTGATCGATAATCAGGAAGGCATCCGTGATCCTATCGGCATGGCCGGCGTGCGCCTGGAGGCCAAGGTGCATCTGGTGACCGGCGCCGTGAGCGCCGCGCAGAATATCATCAAATGCGTGCGCCGCTGCGGTCTGGAAGTGCAAGACATAATTCTGGAGCAACTGGCGTCCAGCTATTCGGTGCTGACGGAAGACGAGAAGGAGCTGGGTGTGTGCCTCGTGGATATCGGTGGTGGCACCACGGATATCGCGGTGTTCACCGAGGGTTCGATCAAGCATACCGCGGTAATTCCCATCGCCGGTGATCAGGTGACCAATGATATCGCCATCGCGCTCCGCACACCCACCCAGCATGCGGAGGAGATCAAGGTCAAGTACGCGTGCGCGTTGACGCAACTCGCCAGCCCGGACGAGACCATCGAAGTCGCCGGTGTCGGTGATCGTGCCTCACGGCGTCTGGCACGGCAGACCCTGGCGGAAGTCGTGGAGCCGAGATACGAGGAGTTGTTGTCGTTGGTGCAATCGGAATTGCGCCGCAGTGGTTTCGAGGATATGTGTGCCGCCGGTGTTGTGGTTACCGGGGGCAGCGCCAAGATCGAAGGTCTGATCGATCTGGCCGAGGAGGTATTTCACATGCCGGTTCGTCTTGGCATTCCGCAGTATGTTACTGGTTTGGTCGATGTCGTCAGGAATCCCATTCATGCCACCGGCGTGGGATTGCTGTTATGCGGGCTTCAACACAAGGAAGAACGGCGGCAGGATTACCCAAGTAATGCGGGTTTGGAAGGAATTTTCCAGCGTATGGTGAATTGGTTTAAAGGCAATTTCTGACGCACATCACTCATCTCAAGTGGAGGTCAAAACATGTTTGAATTAATGGATGCATATACCCAGAACGCGGTTATCAAAGTCATCGGCGTTGGCGGTGGCGGTGGTAACGCCGTGGAACACATGGTGCAGGCTAATATCGAGGGTGTCGATTTTATTTGCGCCAATACCGACGCGCAAGCGCTGAAAAATGCCTCGTCCAAAGTGATCATGCAATTGGGCAGCAGTATCACCAAGGGTCTTGGTGCCGGCGCCAATCCCGAAGTCGGACGTCAGGCGGCTCTGGAGGATCGCGATCGCATCGCGGAAATCATCACTGGCGCGGATATGCTGTTCATTACCGCCGGCATGGGCGGTGGTACCGGTACCGGCGGTGCACCGGTGGTGGCACAAATCGCCAAGGACATGGGTATCCTCACGGTCGCGGTCATTACCAAGCCGTTTCCCTTTGAAGGCCGCAAACGCATGGCCGCGGCCGATCTGGGCATTCGGCAGTTGTCGGAACATGTGGATTCCCTGATCACGATTCCCAATGACAAGTTGCTTTCGGTGTTGGGTAAGAACATCAGTTTGCTGGATGCGTTCAAGGCCGCCAACGATGTGCTGCTGGGCGCCGTGCAGGGTATCGCGGAGTTGATTACCCGTCCCGGGTTGATCAATGTGGACTTCGCCGATGTACGCACCGTGATGTCGGAAATGGGTATGGCCATGATGGGTACCGGCAGTGCGCACGGTGATGGCAGGGCCCGGGAAGCGGCGGAAAAAGCCATTCGCAGCCCACTGCTTGAGGACATCAATCTGCAAGGGGCGCATGGCGTGCTGGTGAATATCACCGCGGGTCTCAATCTCGCCATCGGTGAATTCGAAGAAGTGGGTCTGGCGGTGAAGGAATACGCTTCCGACAACGCCACCGTGGTGGTCGGCACCGTCATTGATCCCAGCATGCAGGATGAATTGCGGGTAACGGTGGTGGCGACCGGTCTCGGGGTGGAGAAAACCGCCAAGGATGTTCACAAAGAATCCAAACCAGTGAAATTGGTGCAAAATGGCACTAATGGTCTTGTGGATTATGACAAGCTGGATCGACCCACGGTGATCCGTCGGGATGTGTCGAAACAATACAACAAGAACCGTGACACCAGTCTGGACTATCTGGACGTGCCTGCGTTCTTGCGCCGTCAGGCTGATTGAACAACGATTTCAATAAAATGAGAGGGTTAGCATCGATGAACAGTTAAATGGGCGTATAGAGTGGGTCTATATATAGAGTATGTGACCGGGTTAACACTATTAACAGTTAATCCGGGCGTGGAATTTGACGATAATAGGACCAGGATTTAAGTGTTGTAAATCCGTAAATATGTGTTGTATTCATGACAAGATCCTTGTGCTAGAATCGCGCAATCCATACTGGCCCACTATAGATATTAAGTAGAAGAAATCCATGATTAAGCAAAGAACCCTCAAGAATGCTATTCGTGCAACGGGAGTTGGGCTGCATACCGGTGAGAAGGTGTATCTTACGCTTCGTCCGGCAGCGGCGGATGCGGGAATTATTTTCCGACGGGTGGACCTGGATCCCCCGGTGGAAATCAAGGCGACACCGGAAAATGTCGGTGACACGCAGCTTTCCACAACGTTGGCCAAGGATGGAGTGAAAATTTCCACCGTGGAGCATCTGTTGTCGGCGTTCGCGGGCTTGGGTATCGACAATGCCTACGTGGATCTGAGCGCGCCAGAAGTGCCCATCATGGATGGCAGCGCCGGGCCGTTCGTATTCCTGGTGCAATCCGCCGGTATTGAGGAACAGAACGCACCCAAGCGTTTTATCCGTATCAAGCGCTCGGTCACGGTGGAAGAGGGTGATAAATGGGCGCGTTTCGAGCCCTTTGATGGCTTTAAAGTATCGATCAAGATCGATTTTGAGCATCCCGTGTTCAAAAGTCGCAGCCAGGATGCCAGCATTGATTTCTCCACTACTTCCTTCGTTAAGGAAGTCAGTCGTGCACGTACCTTCGGGTTCATGAAAGATTATGAATACCTGCGTGCTCACAATCTGGCGCTGGGGGGAACCTTGGACAACGCCGTGGTGCTGGATGATTATCGGGTACTGAACGAAGACGGTCTGCGCTATGAAGATGAATTCGTCAAGCATAAGGTACTGGACGCTATAGGTGACTTGTATCTCCTCGGCAACAGCTTGATTGGCGCCTTCAGTGGATACAAATCCGGCCACGAGCTGAACAATCGTTTGTTGCGTCAGCTGCTGGCCGATGAATCCGCCTGGGAAGTGGCGACTTACCTGGAAGAAGACCCCGTGCCCATTTCCTTTTCCCACCCGTCAATGGCGATTTCCTGATTGTAGTTAATGCCTTCCCCCCCCGAGGGTGTACCCCTCGGGAGTGAGTCTAATCTCTAATTATTTAGAGGATTTGCTGAGAAGCGCCTTGAGTCGTTGCCGCTGAGCAGCAAACGATGGCCGTGATGGCGAGCCGGTGGGGGGTGGAGCCATGCCGGGATTCTCGTCGGTCGGCCAATATCCCGTTTTCACCCGAATTTTGCTAATATGCCGGGTCTCTGGTATGGTAGCGAAAATATCCAATAATTTCATTGTGTTGAAGTGAAGCTGATGGGCTTGTGCGGGCGAGTCTGCCATGATCAATGCGCTTGTCTGGTCAATCGCCGCCAATCTGACATGATTTCTTAAGCCGGGTTCAAGGCTGTTCAGGAATAATTGCTGTACCTTGCGCAATTTGTTGGCTCGTAAAACAATAATATTTAAATTGTTTTCGTTTTTCGTGAAATACGTGGCAATCTGACGAGTCATATCTTAGGTTTGATTGGTTGAGGCCGATACTAAAATTAAGTATAAGATAATTCGGATGTTATCTGACATAATCCCATAAGTGGGTTAGGTCTTTTCAGGGTGGTCTGTAAACATGAACATTATATTTATCACCAAGCATAAAGGCCATTCCGGCCATGTCACATTGGGGCGCGGCAGCGTCTTCGTCATGTCGTTGTTAGGGTTGGTCATCATTCCAGGATCTTTGATGTATGCCGGTTTTTGGTACGGTACCCGCGATGCAGTATACTCTCCCGATGAATTGCACCATGCGTTTCGTTCAGAATTAAAACAACAACAAAAAAACCTCAAAGAAATGTCATTATCGACCACCGACAATATCAATGCCCTGGCGTCCCGTTTGGGTCAGCTTCAATCCCATGTGATTCGCCTGGATGCTCTGGGTGACCGTTTGAGCAAAGTGGCTGGGGTTGATCCCACAGAATTTGATTTTAGCAGCCCTCCCGCCGTGGGTGGACCGGCCCATGCGGGTGCCTCAGAATCGGCGAATTTTTCTAATTTTATGCTGGATTTGGAGAATTTGACCCGGGAATTGGAAGATCGTGATCAACAACTGGCGGTGCTCGAAGAAATGTTGATCAACCGCAATGTGGATCAGGTGGTCAAGCCATCGGGACGTCCCGTCACCAAGGGTTGGTTGTCATCATATTTTGGCGTACGCACCGATCCGTTTACCGGCCGGCCTGATTATCACGAAGGCATCGATTTCGCCGGACCCGAGGGTGGCGATGTGATCGCCGTGGCTTCCGGCGTCGTGACCTGGGCCGGTGCCCGGTATGGTTATGGCAATCTGGTGGAAATTAACCACGGTAAAGGCTATACCACGCGCTACGGCCACAACAGTAAAGTCCTTGTTAAGGTCGGGGATACCGTCAAAAAAGGGGACGTCATTTCTCTGATCGGCTCTACCGGTCGTTCCACGGGACCCCATGTGCATTATGAAGTGCTGCGCAATGGCCATCCCATCAATCCGTTGCGCTTCGTGCAGGCGGAAGAAAACTAAGCTTCGCCGGTTTCTTGCCACAACAGGGCCCGCCAGGGCCCTGTTTCGTTTCCACGGATCGAATTTTTAGGTTGGCCACGGCGTCATGACGCCCTCTCAGCACGTTAATATACTGTTGAAAACAAATGCTTAAGCTGGCGCGGGTGTGGCGTCGAGGCGAGCGATGGCAGTTGCGGCTCCAGACATTAGATCCGCCATGAGTTATTGCCGACGACCACCGGAACATAGAGCGGATTATTTATACATTATCTTTGCCCCAGCCTTTGATATAATTCCCGATTTTCACCAAACCGGTAAACTCAGCCGCCATGGCCGGAGTCGGTACAACCAGACTGGAAATAGCATCATCATGCTGCAAAAAGCCCTGAAAACGATTTTTGGCAGCCGTAACGAACGGCTGATCAAACAGATGTACAAGAATGTCGAGCGCATTAATGCCTTGGAACAGGAAATTGCCGCGCTGGATGATGCCCAGTTGCAGTCCAAGAGCGTGGCGTTTAGGGAACGTATCGCCCAAGGCGCGACCTTGGATGATTTGTTGCCGGAAGCGTTTGCAGTAGTGCGTGAGGCGGGTAAACGCGTGCTCGGCATGCGCCATTTTGATGTTCAGCTCATTGGCGGCATGGTGTTGCACAGCGGCAAGATTTCCGAAATGGCGACCGGTGAAGGTAAAACCCTGGTGGCGACGTTGGCGGCATATCTCAACGCCTTGTCCGGCAAGGGTGTGCATGTCATCACCGTCAACGACTACCTGGCGCGACGTGACGCCGAGTGGATGGGCAAGATCTATAATTTCCTGGGGATGACCGTGGGTGTGATTCTGTCCGGCCAATCCACGGAAGAAAAACGCGCCGCCTATGCCACCGATATCACCTACGGCACCAACAACGAATATGGCTTCGATTATCTGCGCGACAATATGGCGTTCAGTATTGCCGACAAAGTGCAGCGTGGTCTGAATTTTGCCGTGGTCGATGAAGTGGACTCGATACTGATCGATGAAGCACGCACACCGTTGATTATCTCCGGCGCCTCCGACGAAAGTTCAGAGTTGTATAAGAAAGTCAACGTACTGGTACCGAATCTCGTCAAGCAGGAAGTGGAAGACGGGCCTGGTGACTTCAGCGTCGATGAAAAAGCGCGCCAGGTCTACCTTACCGAGGATGGTCACCAGAAAGCCGAGGAAATGCTGGAGCAGGCGGGACTCATCGGCGAAGGGGAGAGTCTTTACGATCCCGCCAATATCACCCTCATGCACCATTTGTACGCCGGATTGCGCGCGCACGCGTTATTTCAAAAAAACGTGGAATACATCGTCAAGGACGGGCAGGTCATTATCGTCGACGAGTTCACCGGGCGCACCATGCCGGGACGGCGCTGGTCCGACGGTTTGCATCAGGCGGTAGAGGCCAAGGAAGGATTGGACGTGCAGGCGGAAAACCAAACGCTGGCGTCGATTACCTTCCAGAATTATTTTCGTCTCTATAAAAAACTTTCGGGCATGACCGGTACCGCCGATACCGAGGCCTTCGAGTTCCAGCAAATCTACGGTCTGGAAGTAGTGGTGATTCCCACCAACCGCCCGATCGCCAGAAAGGATCAAGGCGATCTGATCTATCTGACCGCCAATGAAAAGTACGACGCCATCATCGAGGACATCACCGAATGCCAAAGTCGTGGCCAGCCGGTACTGGTAGGTACGGTTTCCATCGAAGTATCTGAGTACCTGTCTTCCCTGCTCGACAAGAAGAAAATCAAGCATGAAGTGCTCAATGCCAAGCAACACGCCCGGGAAGCCGAAATCGTCGCTAATGCCGGGCGTCCGGGTGCGGTGACGATCGCTACGAACATGGCTGGTCGCGGTACCGATATCGTGCTCGGCGGCAGCCTGGATGCGGAGTTGGCGCGTCAGGAAAGCGTGGAAGCCAGCGCGATGGCGGAGATTAAATCCGCATGGCAGCAACGTCATGATCAGGTGATTCAGGCTGGCGGGTTGCATGTGGTCGGCACCGAGCGCCATGAATCAAGGCGCGTCGACAACCAGTTGCGCGGCCGTTCCGGTCGTCAGGGCGATCCGGGTTCCAGCCGCTTTTATCTTTCCCTGCAGGATAACCTCATGCGCATCTTCGCGTCGGAGCGCGTGTCCTCGATGATGCAGAAACTGGGCATGCAGGAGGGCGAGGCGATCGAGCATCCCTGGGTTACCAAGGCCATCGAGAATGCGCAACGCAAGGTTGAGGGGCGCAACTTCGACATGCGTAAACAATTGCTGGAATATGATGATGTCGCCAATGATCAACGTAAGGCGATCTATGAAAAACGCGACGAACTCATGGCGTCCGAGGATATCTCGGAGACGATTATCAATATTCGCCAGGACGTGGTGAATAACGTCATCAATCTTTATATTCCCCGCAACAGCCTGGAAGAACAGTGGGATCTGAAAGGCCTGGAAGATGCGCTGGAAGTGGAATTTTCAACGCGCATGCCGGTGCGCAAGTGGCTGGAAGAAGATCATAGCCTGCATGAGGAAACGCTGCGCGCAAAGATGCTTGAGGAGCTGGTGGAAGCGTTCAAGCACAAGGAGGCGCTGGCGGGCAAGGCGACCATGCGTCATTTTGAGAAGGCGGTCATGTTGCAGGTGGTGGATTCCCTGTGGAAGGATCATCTGGCACAAATGGATTATCTGCGCCAGGGCATCGGCCTGCGCGGTTACGCGCAGAAGAATCCCAAGCAAGAGTATAAGCGGGAGGCATTTGAGCTGTTCGGCAACATGCTGGATCGCCTCAAGCGTGATGTGATCCAGGTGGTGTCGCGGGTGCAGGTGCGGGCGGAAGAAGATGTGCAGGCGGTGGAAGAGCAGCGTCGGCAACGCATCAAGATGCAATATCAGCATGCGGATGCCTCCGCCATGGCAGGTGAACCCGATGCGACGCCGAGTGGGCAAACCCCGCCGGCCGCCGCGCAAGCCGGCGCCCACGGTGGTGACCAGCATGCGCAACCCTTCGTGCGCGACGGCCGTAAAGTGGGACGTAATGAGCCGTGCCCCTGCGGTTCCGGTAAGAAATACAAACAGTGCCACGGCACCATGGCGTAGGGTGCGTATTACGCACCGGCGTTTATAATTCGAGCGAAGTCCGGCTTCGTTTGGGCAAGAGCTGCGGTTTCGCTAAGAAATACCAGCAGCGCCGCGGCACCATGGCGTAGGGTGCGTATTACGCACCGGCGTTTATAATTCGAGCGAAGTCCGGCTTCGTTTGGGCAAGAGCTGCGGTTTCGCTAAGAAATACCAGCAACGCCGCGGCACCATGGCGTAGGGTGCGTATTACGCACCGTGTTGTTAATTACACGAAGGCGCTGTTCTGGATTTAATGCCGGTGCGTAATATGCACCCAACGGAGGTAACGATTAATGGCTGTAGGTTATCACGCATTGCCGGTTTTGCTGCCGGTGGCGGGGGTACGCTGGGGCACCACCGCGGCGGGGATCAAGAAACCCGGTCGCCAGGATCTGGCGGTGATGGAAATCGCGACGGGCAGCGCGGTGGCGGGTGTGTTCACACGCAATGCATTTTGCGCGGCGCCGGTGCAGGTGTGCAAGCAGCACCTGCAAACCGATCAAACTCGATATCTGGTGATCAATACCGGTAACGCCAATGCCGGTACCGGTGCGCGCGGGATGCAGGATGCATTGACCACCTGCCGGGCGTTCGCGGCATTGGTCGGTTGCGCGCCGGAACAAGTGCTGCCGTTTTCCACGGGCGTGATCGGCGAATATTTACCCATGGACAAGATCACCGCCGGTCTGGTGCACGCATTGAGTAACAGTGCCAGTGACTGGAATCCCGCGGCGCACGCGATTATGACCACGGATAC
Organism: Gammaproteobacteria bacterium; assembly: GCA_024641505.1. Classification (GTDB taxonomy): domain Bacteria; phylum Pseudomonadota; class Gammaproteobacteria; order SG8-11; family SG8-11; genus UBA6920. Next base: position 48,491 of record JAHECY010000006.1, on the reverse strand, counting down.
CCTGCCCAAGGGTGTTTCCCTGCAGCGCAATATCGAGGGTCGTACCATTACATTGACGGGCATCGTCAAAGGCGCCGGCATGATTCGGCCCGATATGGCGACCTTATTGTCATTCATCGCCACTGATGCCAGCCTGAACGCCGGGGATTTGCAGATGCTGTTGCAGGAGGTGGTGCGGGATTCCTTCAACTGTATTACCGTCGATGGCGACACGTCCACCAATGATTCCCTGATATTGGTGGCCACCGGGAAAGCGCACAAGACGCGGCTCGCCGTTGGCAGCGCCGGGTTCCTTGCGTTCAAGGCCGCGTTGCTGGAGCTGTGTCAAACGCTGGCGCAACTGGTGATTCGCGACGGTGAGGGCGCTACCAAATTTATTACCGTGACCGTGACCGGGGGTGCCGACAAGGACGAGTGCGGAGCCGTGGCTTTTACCATTGCCCATTCGCCTTTGGTGAAAACAGCGTTCTTCGCCAGTGATCCCAATTGGGGGCGTATTCTGGCGGCTGTCGGGCGCGCGGGCGTGTCGGCCCTGGATCTGAGCAAAGTGCGGATTCTGCTGGATGACGTCTGTATCGTTGCCGGTGGCGAGCGTCATCCGGAATATACCGAGGCCCGTGGTCAGGCAGTGATGGACCGGGAGGAAATCACGGTGACCGTCGATTTGCAACGGGGTGTCGCCAGTCATACCGTCTGGACCTGCGACTTCTCCCACGATTACGTGCGTATCAACGCGGAATACCGCACCTGATCGAGATTCCCGTGCAGGCACCCATGCATGTCGCGGTCGGTGCGATTTGCGATGACCAGGGACGGGTGTTGTTAGCGCGCCGCGCCGCGCATCTGCACCAGGGTGGGCTTTGGGAATATCCCGGGGGCAAGGTGCATGCCGATGAATCTCCGGCACAGGCCTTGCGGCGGGAGCTCCATGAAGAATTGGGTATCGACGTCCGCGCCTGCTTACCGTTGATCACCATTCCCTACGCCTATGCCGACCGTGATGTGGTGTTGCATGTGTTTGAAGTCACCACATTCAACGGCGTGCCCCACGGCCGCGAAGGTCAACCGCTGGCATGGGTGGCGCGTCATGAGCTGCATGGGTATCCGGTACCGGCCGCCAATCGTGGCATCACCCTGGCATTGACGTTGCCGGACCGCTACCTCGTGACCCCGGAGCCGGGCGATGATTGGCCGGCTTTTCTGACTCACTTGGGTCATTGTCTTGCCAGTGGCGTGGTCCTGATTCAGTTGCGCGCCCGCGCGCTCGCCAGCGAGTCTTTTCGTCAACTGGTCCCCCTGGTGTTGTCGGTAGTGCGTGCCTACCCGGATGCTCGCTTGTTGTTGAACAGCCATGTGCATCTGGTGCGGGAATTGGGCGCCGACGGTGTGCATCTGACCGCCACCCAGTTATCGACACTGCGACAACGCCCCTTGCCGGATGAGTTTTTAGTGGCCGCATCCTGCCACAATCGCGAGGAAGCAAAGCTGGCGCTGGCATTACGCGCGGATTTCATGGTGCTGGGCCCGGTGCGGCCGACGGCGACGCATCCCGATGCCACACCTCTGACCTGGCGGGGGTTCGAAAATATTGCTGCGGCGGCGCCGATACCGGTTTACGCATTGGGGGGCATGCGTCCCGGGGATATCGAATTCGCCCGCGAGCATGGGGGGCAAGGTATTGCCGCGATTACCGGTTTGTGGGTAGACGGCGGAGGCTGATGGCGCAGGTCACCGACGTCGGGCAAGGGTCGTCAGCAGGAGCAGCGCCTGGTCAGCAGCGCGCACCGGTGGCGGCGAGCGCATTCCAGGTGGCCACTGGCTGGACTTGTGTAGTCAGATTTTGACAGGTGCAGACGAAGTCACGGCAGTGCGGGCGTCAGCGCGAGTCCCGAGTTCAAACGCTCTCGTCCTCGGGGAAGATGAAATTATCCTGTTCGATTACCGGCACGCTGTATCCTTCGCTGGCCCATTCGCCCAAATCGATGAGTTTGCAACGTTCGCAACAGAACGGACGAAACGCATTATCCTGGCGCCACACCGAAGGTTTGCCGCAGGTCGGACAGGGCACGGTTTTTACCACATTATTCACAGGCGACAACAAATTATATGAAATGGAATATCGCGCTCGACGAGTTTGGGCCGTTCTTCAGTGGACGGTTCCAGAAATCGAATGCTGGTGCGGTATTTGCCCGTGCTGATTTCCGCGATACAGCGTTCGCGGGCGTTGACCAGAATGCGCACCAATTGGTACGTCACTTCCGGTTCCAGATTGCGACTGTAACTGCCGCGCACGGCAATCTCGTCACTCGCCGGGCTGCTTTCCCGGATCAGATTCAACACCATGTCGAGGGCGGATTTCACCGGCGCCACGGTAGTCAGCAGGCCTTGTAAAAACTCGCCGCGCACTGATGCTTCCTGCTGCAGCCAGAAATGCACATTAGGCAGATCGACGGGGCTGGTACCGCCGGGGGTGCTGGCGCGCTGACTGATGGCGCGCATGAATTCATTGCGTTTGAGGTCATTACCGGCCATGCCGTTGATATTGCGTAATCGCCCCAAACTGTCCTGAAGCTGGCGTACCAGATGCGTGCGCAAGCTGCCGTCGATGCCGGGCTTGTCGGGAATGCGCTCCAGCGCGGCGATCTGACGTTCCACTTCCTTGATCAGTTCCGATTTGATGTCGCTTCGGTTCAGCAGATTGAGGATTTCCAGCAAGGCATCCATGCTGACCCGGCTGTCCCATTCCGCTTCACCGCCGATGAAATGCATTAATTTGTCGAACAGGAACTCCAGGCGCATCAGCGTGCGCATGCGTTCATTGAGCGGTTGCTCAAAGACGACGAAATTATCCGACGGTGTGATCGCCGGCGTATCATCCGCAGGAGTGGTAATGGCATCGGCGCTGGACAAGATTCCCCTCATTCGATTCAAGACAAGATGATGCATATTGTAGTCATATCCTTCGGATGGCGCCAGTTTCAAGGGGTCTCCTGGCTGCTTAATCTGCAATATTTTTGATGTAATTCCTGAACCTGACGGCTTAATGCCGCAACATCGCCATTGTTGTCGATGACATCATCGGCCACCGCCAGCCGTTGCTCCCGGCTGGCCTGGGCGGCCAGTATCTGCAAAGCGGCCGCGTGCGTCATGCCATCACGCTGGCAGAGGCGGGCCAATTGTACGTCACGACTTACGTCTACCACCAGAATCCGGTCAGCCAAATCCGTCATCCCGGATTCGATCAACAATGGCACGCAGAATATGCAATAAGACTCGTGTGGCTGCTGTGCCGCCGCCAGCAGCGCATTGCGCACCCGGGGGTGAAGGATGCCTTCCAGCAAGGCCCGTTGTCGCGGGTCAGCGAACACCAGGGCGCGCAATGCCGCCCGATCAATCTCACCCCGGGCATTCATGATGGCGCTGCCGAAGTGCGCGAGGGTTTCGTTAAACGCGGGGGTTCCGGGTTGCAACAAGTCGCGGGCAATCACGTCCGCATCGTGGACCGTGGCGCCCAGAGCGCGAAACCGGTCGACGACCGTGGACTTGCCGCTGGCGATACCGCCGGTGAGTCCGATGATCAGCATGGCATAACGGTCAATGCAGGTTGTAGGAGAGGTAGGATTCTATAATGTTATCGCCCCACAATAAACTGATCCAGCCGGCGGCGGCCAGGTAGGGTCCGAAAGGGATGGGTTTGGTGCGATCATGTTTACGCAACGCCACCAGGGTAATGCCGACCGCGGCGCCCACCAGTGACGACAGCAGCACGATCAACGGAATCATTTGCCAACCCAACCAGGCGCCGAGCATGGCCAGCAATTTGAAGTCACCATAGCCCATGCCCTCCTTGCCGGTCAGCAGTTTGAAGCCCTGATAAACGCTCCACAGGGACAGATAGCCAACGACGGCGCCGACAATGCTGGCGGTGCTGTCCACGTAAACGCTGTACAGGCTGAGCAATAAGCCGATCCAGAGAAAGGGCAGCGTAATCGAGTCCGGCAGTAATTGTTGATCATAGTCGATCATGGTGAGCGCGATCAGCGCCCAGGTAAGCGCGAGCGCGGCGCCACACGCCCAGCCGTAACCGAAATGCCAGGCGACGATACTGGAAAGCACGCCAGTGGCCAGTTCAATGACGGGGTATCGGGGGGGAATCGTTTGTTTGCAATGAGCGCATTTGCCTCTGAGCAGTGCATAGGACAACAATGGAATATTGGCCAGCGGGTGCACCGGATGTCCGCACTGCGGGCAATGGGAATCCGGTTTAAGAAGATTGAACGTCTTGGTGGCCGGTTGCGGGGCGTTTTCGACATGCAGCAACTCCCGACATTGATGTTCCCAGTCCCGCTGCATCATCACCGGCAGGCGATAAATGACGACATTGAGAAAACTGCCGACGAACAGCGACAAAAAGCCGCAGCATATGGTAAAAAAAGTGGGATTCGATGCGAGAATTTCCGTGAAAGTCATGGGTGCGGTTGTCAGTGCAATGTCCTGCCATGCGAAGCCCGCCGCCAACCTGGTTGTTGGTGCGCCTTCGTGTTGCCGTTCATGATACTACAGCTCCACGAAGCGGCACACCTGTTTTGGCGGCTTTAATGGCCGTTGACCACGCTGCCCATTTTGAAAATTGGCAAATACATGGCGATAACCAGGCCGCCGATGACCACGCCCAGGAACGCCATGATCAGCGGTTCCAGCAGACTGGTCAAACCATCCACCGCGTTATCCACTTCTTCCTCGAAGAAGTCCGCGACTTTGCTGAGCATGGTATCGATAGCGCCGGTTTCCTCGCCGATGGCGACCATTTGCACCACCATGCTGGGGAACAGACCACTTTCCTTCATCGAAACATTCATCTGGTTACCGGTTGAAACTTCGTCGCGCATGATGCGGATCTTTTCTTCGTAGACGATATTGCCGGCGGCTTGTGCTACGGTTTCCAGTGAGTCCACCAGCGGCATACCGGCGGCGAACATCGTGGACAAGGTACGCGCGAAACGCGCCACTACCGCTTTGTTGAGTACCGGACCGATAATGGGCGTCTTGATGATGGTGCGGTCCATCAGGTTCTGCATGGCCTTGGAACGCTTGTAAAATTGGACAATACTGAATATGGTGCCACCGATGGCGCCAAAGATGGCCCACCAGTAGGATACGAAAAAGTTGGACATGTCGATGACCATCTGGGTAAGCGCGGGAAGATCCGCGCCAAATCCCGCGAATAGATCCTTGAAGCTGGGAATAACGAAAATCATCAACACGCAAGTGATGACAAACGCGACCACCATTACCGCCGCGGGATAAAACAGCGCCTTCTTGATCTTGCCCTTGATGGCTTCCATTTTTTCCTTGTAAGTGGCGATTTTGTCCAGCAGGTTTTCCAGAGTACCGGCTTGTTCACCAGCACCGATCAGATTACATACCAGTTTGTCAAAGTATACGGGATGCTTGGCCATGGAATCCGCCAATGTGTTACCGCCTTCCACGTCGCTCTTCACCGTGAGCAACAGCGTCGCCATGTTGGGGTTTTCGTGTCCATTACCGATGATTTCAAAGGATTGCACCAACGGTACGCCGGCGGACATCATGGTAGCCAGCTGGCGCATGAAAATGGCAACATCTTTGGGAGTGATCTTCTTGCCGCCGGTTGCCTTGGAGGACTTTTTCTTGACCTTGGTCGGGTTGATGCCTTTGCGCCGCAGTTCCGCCTTAACCAGAGCTTCACTGGCGCCGATGGATTCCCCGGATTTTTTGCCGCCTTTTTTGTCGGTACCTTCCCAGGCGAACGTCATCAAATTGGATTTGGTAGCCATGTGTCCTATTCCTTCGTAACCCGGTTGATTTCATCGAGACTGGTGAGGCCTTCTTTTACTTTACGCAGGCCGGATTTCCGTAAATCGGCGATACCATCCTTCTCGGCGGCATCCGCGATATTCATGGCGTTGCCGCCTTCGAGAATGATGCGTGAAATACCTTCGGTGATCGGCATCACCTGGTAAATACCGACCCGGCCTTTGTAGCCGTTGGCGCATTGATCGCAACCCACCGGGCCGAACAATTTCAAGCCACGGTTGACGTCGGCCTCCGAAAATCCCTCATCCAGCAGCACATCCTTGGGTACGTCCACTGGTTTCTTGCAATGTTTACACAAGCGCCGGGCCAGCCGCTGGGCGATGATCAGGGACACAGCGTTGGCGATGTTGTACGCGGGTACGCCCATGTTCATTAGCCGGGTAAGGGTTTGCGGGGCGTCATTGGTATGCAGCGTGGACAATACCAAGTGGCCGGTTTGCGCTGCTTTGATAGCGATTTCCGCGGTTTCCAGGTCACGAATTTCCCCCACCATGATGATGTCGGGGTCCTGGCGTAAAAAAGCGCGCAGGGCAGCGGAAAACGTCAGCCCGACCCGGGCGTTCATGTTGACCTGGTTGATGCCTTGCAGGTTGATTTCAGCCGGATCCTCGGCGGTGGAGATATTGCGGTCTTCGGTGTTCAGTATATTCAATCCGGTGTACAGCGATACGGTTTTACCGCTACCGGTAGGGCCGGTCACCAGAATCATGCCATAGGGCTTTTTCAGGGCGTCCTCATACAGTTTGCGTTGCTCGTCCTCGTAGCCCAGAACTTCGATCCCCAGCATGGCGCTGGAGGCGTCCAGAATACGCAGTACGATTTTCTCGCCAAACAGGGTAGGGCAGGAGTTGACACGAAAATCGATGGATTTGGTTTTCGACAACTTCATTTTGATACGGCCGTCCTGCGGCACCCGGCGTTCGGAAATGTCCATTTTTGACATGACCTTGATGCGCGCGGCGATTTTTTGCGCCAACTGTATCGGCGGTGAGGCGACTTCGCGCAACACGCCGTCCTGACGCAGACGTACCCGATAGACTTTTTCGTAGGGTTCGAAATGAATATCCGAGGCCCCTTTGTTAATGGCGTCGAGCAACACCTTATTGATGAACCGTACTACCGGTGTGTCATCACCGGTGACTTCGCTGGCGTCAGAATTGTTTGCCTGCAAATCGTCGTCGGCGGAAATTTCCAGATCGTCGAGGCTGTCATCACCAAGATCGGACAGGGAGTTGTCGTTTTGCGCCAGGACCGTATCGATCGTCTTGACCAGTTTATTTTCTTCGACCAGGATGCCTTCCGTGGTCAGACCGGTATTGAACTTGATGGCGTCCAGCGCTTGCAGGTTGGTGGGGTCGGAAATGCCGACATACAGCCTGTTGCCGCGTTTATACAGCGGCAGGGCGTGGTGTTGACGCACCACTTTTTCATCCACCAGCTTTGCGATATCGCTTTCAATATCGACGATGGACAAATCAAGGAGCGGCAAGCCGAATTCCTGAGATGCGCAATTGGCGATATCGATCGCCTTAGCGACATTGTTCTCCACCAGGTGGGTGACGAACGGTATTTTCTTTTTTAAAGCGGTCGCATGGTGCTTGATGGCATCCTCTTCCGTAATGAGCTTGTCCTGCACCAGACGCCGTGCCAGACCACTCAGTTTTAGTTGCGCCGATTGTGTCGCCATATCTATATCTGCTGTTGTTAGCGATGCTGTAGGTTCAAGAGGGCATGTTTATCCGGCCTGCGCATTGTTGATGAACCGCTGGCCTTATCATAAAAAATGATTAGCTAATAGTGATTATGCCGCCTGTACTGTCCCCGGATGCGGGTATCTTTGCTTATATCGGGAAGCACCACGACAACTTTAGTAACCAGGTCACGGCTTCCCGGTGCCCGACCCGGTTTTTCTACATCTGCCCCGCCGTTGTTGTGGCAGGGCGCCAGACACAGCTTAGTTGCCTTTTGTGAGTACCGTGGTCACCGGTACTTTATCGCCCTTACCGGTGGCGGTCGCGCTGTAACTGCTGGTGGCGGCGCCCGTGGTTCCGGCAGCCACCGTATAGACGAAGGCGCGATCCGTTTCAACGGTTTCGGCGGGGTTCCACAGGCCGCCGCTGCTGGTCACCAATGTGGCGGTGTCCGTACCGACAAAGTAGGTACTGTTTTCCAGGAAAAATTCTTCTTCGGCAATGGCTAAAGTGTTGAGGTTATTCCAGCCTTCGGTTTCCCGGGAGGTGGCGAGATAACCTCTGTAGGCGGGAATCGCAATCGCCGCGATTACGCCCAGCACCGCCATGGCGATCATGATTTCGATCAGGGTGAAACCGGTGGAACGCTTTGCTGTGATAGAGTATTTCATTTATACCTCCGAATATTACGGAACCGGCATTGCCGGAAAAACTGCTCATGGTAGCGCACGGCTGGTGCTGCTAGCGGCGCCGGACACGTCGCTACCCGTCGTGTCGGACCGCAGCGCCCATTTATACCGTAGCGATGCGCGACCTGGATAAGGCAGACAACTCCCTGTCCACCTGAAGAAAACTTGTGGGATGATTAAAGCGCCTTCCCACATAAGGCGGTCATTGGCCGCGGGAGACTCCGGGTATCGTGCCCAGCGGGTCACCCTCGCTATACTGTCGACCAAAAATCAGACTCCTTGAATGGCGCCAGTCATTGGGTTTCTATTGCAACATTAATACCGTTATGGGTATTACGTCACAATCCGCTACCACTACTCAACCGAAAAAGTAATGCTTAATGGCACCGGGTAATCCGCGGCGTTAGTGGCGGCTATGGGAATCATGGTGACGGAAATTGCATCTGCCGGTGAAGGCACATTACCGGCTCCGGTCATGCCCGTGATTTCTATTTGGCCGGGGGCGCCGGGCGCCGCGGCGACAAATGCGGCTACGCTGGTGTCGCCCACCGCTTTACGGTCGCCAAAGTTCAGTTGCACGATAACATCGGCCCCGTTTGCGCCCGCGGCGATTTTCGCGGCTTCGCTTTTGATAATCTTGATCGCATTTGCCTGATGCTCGATCAGCGCAGCTATCTTGGTCTGGCGAATATGGCCGTTGTAGGCTGGGATGGCGATCGAGGCGAGGATGCCAATGATTGCAACCACAATCATTAATTCTATGAGAGTAAATCCTGTTTGTCTGGACTCCATAGTCGCTGCTCACATGATGGAACTTGAACATAAAAAAAGGGGCTAGTGTTTACCAGCCCCTTTTATCCTAATCAGCACGGTGTGGTGCTACTGCTCCGTGCTTATCAACCGCTTACTCGGCCACGAAGGTCTTGTCAGCAGGCAGGGCGCCACCAGGGAACGCAGCGGCTACCAGACCTGCAGGCGGGGTCATCGTTACAACAACAGTGTCACCGGGTTCCGGGCAGCCGTTGTCGTCAGCGGCGGTCGGCAGGGTGCTGCCGGCGTCGGTGATGGCGATCTGGCCGGGGCTGGCGACGGCACCAACTGCATATGCGTCTACGGTTTGGTCACCGATAGCGCGTTTGCCAGCAAGTGCAACTCCACCATTGTCATTGGCTTGGTTGACGACGCTGACGCACACACCGCCAGCGGCGATTTTGGCAGCTTCGGCTTTGGCTAAACGGAAACCGTTTTCCATGTTTTCGATCATGCCGGAAACTTTACTTTGTGCGATGTAGCCGTTGTAAGCCGGGATGGCGATGGCTGCCAGGATACCGATGATCGCGACCACGATCATCAATTCGATCAAGGTAAAACCTTTTACATTCTTCATTTGGAGCTCCTCTTCTAAAGCATTGTTGTGAATCAGGGGGATCAAGTTTCCTGTAACCTTGCCAGTGGTCTGTTTTAGGCGCTGCATTAACCGATCTATCCTTGAAGCAAGGCCCAGGAAACTTGCCTTGCTGTGCTTAGTGCAGTAGTTGTGCCAGGTATCGGTTGCATGGCGACGAAACTTGAGAATCTTGCCGGAACGGGTAACTATGGAATGTAAAACAAAAACTTAGCCAAGCACTGCAGCAAGTGCTGAACCCGGGGGAGAGCAGTATTCGTAATATCCATATAACGGAAAGCGCTGATACAAATGGTCAGGTGACCAGAATGGACACTCGCGGGTGTAGGATAAGGTCACCTAATCCAGCCCCAGCTTCTTTAACCGGTAACGCAAGGCCCGAAAACTAATGCCGAGTTTGCGGGCGGCGGCTGTCTTGTTTTGACCGGTAGCCGCCAGCGCTTCGAGTATGGTGCTGCGTTCCACGGATTCCAGGTACTCTTCGAGGTTTTCGTCGGGTGTCATGCCGCGGGTATGGGTTTTGGATTCGAGGGGTTCGCGCTCGGCTTTCGGCGCCGGTGCCAGAGTGGAAGAGGATCTGCCGAGGTCCAGATCCTGTTCCCGAATGATATTGTTTTCGCACAGCGTACTGGCGCGCTCCAGAATGTTTTCCAATTCCCGGATATTGCCGGGAAAGTCATAGGTGCCAAGTTTGACCAGTGCCGCGGGGTCGACGGTCAATGGCGGGACGGCGTTACCGGTCAGTTTTTTGATGATATGAGGGACCAGTTCCTGCAAATCCTCGATGCGCTGATTCAGCGGAGGCACCCGGACTTCGATGACATTCAGGCGATAGTAAAGATCTTGCCGAAACGCGCCCTGGGCCACCAGAGTTGACAGCGGCTTATGGGTGGCGCACAGGATGCGCACGTCGATCGGCAATTCCTTGGCATCGCCGATCGGACGCACCGCCCGTTCCTGAATCACACGCAGCAGTTTCACCTGCATGCTGAGCGGTAGATCCGCGACCTCGTCCAGAAACAGGGTGCCACCCTGAGCCGCCTGGAACAAACCTTGTTTGTCGCTGTGCGCACCGGTGAAGCTGCCCTTGCGGTGCCCGAAAAATTCGCTTTCCATCAATTCCCCCGGGATCGCGCCACAATTTACCGGCATGAACGGACCGCCGGCGCGGGGTCCTTTTTCGTGCAGCATGCGTGCTACCAGTTCCTTGCCGGTACCGGATTCACCGCTGATATACACCGGTGCCTGACTGCGCGCCAATTTGGCAATGGTGCCGCGCAATTGCTGCATCTGCGCGGAATCGCCGATTAAGATGTCGCGGGTACGGCGGTCCGTTTCCGGGAACTTTTGGGTCAGGCGCAGGGCGGTTTGTACCAGATTACGCAGCACCTGCAGATTCACGGGTTTGGAAACAAAGTCAAAAGCACCCGATTTCAACGCTTCGACTGCCGCTTCCATATTGCCATGGGCGGTAATCACCGCGATCGGCAAATCGCTGTACCGATGTTGTACATGCCGCACTAGATCAATGCCATTGCCATCGGGCAGTCTCATGTCGGTGAGACACAAATCGAATTTTTCGTCGGCGAGTAATTGTTTTGCCTGTTCGATATTGTGGGCGACCCGGGAGTTGATGTTCATACGCTGCAGCGTCAGCGACAGCAGTTCGCACAAATCAGGTTCATCGTCCACCAGCAGGGTTAATGGGGTGTTCATGGCGCCTCACACATGCTGATGATTGGAAAAGTAGATGCGAAAGCAGCTTTCACCCTCTTTGGTGATAAAGTAAGCCAACTTGGCTTTGTTGATGGCGCACAATTCCTTGCTGATATACAAGCCTAGTCCGGTGCCCGTGTTTTCAGTGGTAAAGAACGGCTCGAAAATATTTGCCTGAAAATGCGCCGGGATGCCGGGTCCATTATCAATAATATCCAGGTATGGAGTTTCCCGTTCCGCGATTACACCGGCCAGCAGTTTTATCCAGGGTGACTGTGTGCGCACGCAATAGCGCAAGGCGTTGCTCGCGATATTGTTGATGACCTGATGCAATTGAGATGGATCCATGACAATGGTCAGCGAACTATGTCCGATAATTTGGATACTGTCGGCCGGTAAATCGTTGTCGGTGGTGAATTCGTCGACGAATTTGTCAAGCCATGGAATAAGCGCGATAGACTGCGGCGCAAAATGATCCCGGCGACTCAATTGCAGTATGTTCTCAATAATGACGTTGACCCGCTGTGTATGATTTTGGATGATCTGCGCCAGGCGCTGATCAGCCGGCGGCAGCGCGGTCGATTCGCCAAGCAACTGACCGGCATGGCTGATGGCGCCCAGGGGATTGCGTATTTCATGGGCAATACTGGCGGTGAGTCGGCCCAGGGACGCAAGTTTCATTTGCTGTGCCTGATGCAAGGTATCACTGATGTCCTCGAGGAAAATCAGTATGCCCGACTCGTCATGGCTGCCCAGCAGAATGAATTGGGGGTGCAGCTCGCGTCCGTTCTCCATGACATGCAAATCCCGGTTCTGGGGTTGCTGGTGTACACGCCATTGCTGGTAGGCGGTTGCCAGTTCCGGTGCGATATTAATAAGTTTTTGACCGTAAAGAATATTGTTTTTGGCGAGCATGCGGCTGGCGGCGCGGTTGGCGTGACGCACTGTCAGGCGATGATCGATAACGATAACCCCGGAATCCATTTGTTGGATGATGTGCTCGTTGAGTTCCGCCATATTGGCCAAATCGGCGCCCCGCTGACTGGCCAGCGCCTCACTGGCACGAATGCGCCGTGCCAGCACATAGGCGAGGGTGGCGGTAGCGAAAAAGCTGACCCCAAGAATGCCCGCCTGCGGATAGTTGGTAGGCACTTCACTGCTGAAGTAAGCGGAGGCTTGTTCCGCGAGTAACGCCAGGCTCGCCAGGGACGCGAACAGGTTGGCGTTGCGCCCCGGGACCACGATGGCGCCACCGGCAATCACGATATTGATGAACATGCCCAAGCCGCTTTGAATGCCGCCGCTGGCATGCATCAGCAGGGTGAGCAGAGTGATGTCCACCATCACCTGCATATGTACCTGGATGATGAAATCGGGGCGCATCATGCGTATGGTGACAAAGGTCAGACTGCTGAACAGTAAATAGATGACACTGGTATGCTTGGCCAGATCCGGCAGCATTTTTCCGATATAGGATTCGTCGCCGCTGCTTAGCAAGTATCCGACCAGGAACAAACTGAGGACGAAACGATAGATATTCAGCCAGAACAACGGTCGCCAGGTGTGAATATGATCCGGGTAGGACGCCTCGATAGAATCCGCCGGATGATCGGGATATGCAGTGGAAAGAATGCTCATGGACAGTTTTTCGGCATAATTTCCCAAAATATAAGTCAGTTTTTCAGCCGGACACAAATTGCGGAATACGCGTGTATGGTCGCCGTGGAGGCAGGAGAAATACCGGATATTTCCGTGCTTAAGTAATTCATCACCGGTACGATATTTTGATGGATACTTCTGTGTGTTATTTGCGGATTTCTCGAGGTCTATATGCATTTGAAAAATATCAATCGCTGGCAAGCCTTCGGAATTCATTTCGCCCTCAGTTTGTGTATTTTCTTGGGATTGCTCTATATGATCCTGGTGCATTGGTATCCGCACGGGTATTTCACCAGCGACGGCGGTTGGCAGGGCATTCGCATCGTCGCAGGCGTCGATGTGGTATTGGGGCCTTTGCTCACGCTGGTGGTGTTCAAACAGGGTAAACCCGGGTTGAAGTTCGACATGAGCGCCATCGCCCTGTTTCAAACCCTGGCACTGACCGCCGGTACCTATTTTGTATACAACGAGCGCCCGGTCGCCGTGGTGTTCGCCGATGAGAGCTTTCATCCCATCAGTACCTCGATTTTGACGGAGGCCGGGTTGACGACATCCGAGCTGGCGGCGTTTGACCGGGAGCAACCCGCGCTGATTTATTTCGAAATGCCGAAAGATCCCGTATCTGAACAGGCGCTGCGTGTCAGAGCGCTTAAAAACAGTCAACCGGTGTATCTTTTCAGTGAGCACTTCCGTCCGATCAATGACAGCAACATCGGAAAGATCATTGCCGCCGCGATTGATATGGACAGTTATTTAGCGCAGAAACCTGACGACATGCGGACTTATCAGGAATATCTGCGCGGTCTGGAGGGTGACCGGGACAAACTTGTTTATATTCCCGTGCGGTCTCGCTACCACTGGTTTATCGGTGTGTTTGACAAAACGCGTTTGCGTATGATTCATGTGCTGGATATTCAACCGCCGGCGTGAGTGCGGGCTTCACACGCTGGTTTCAAACCAGAGCCAATAGCAGGAATCCGCTGATAAACAACGCCGCGGCGATGACAAACAGGCAGTAGCAGTCTTCTTCATCACGCATGCACAGGGACAGCATCTGCCCCAGCAGGGTCAGCGTCAAACCGGTTCGTGTGCAGGTGAGATAGAGTGCTTTCAGCATGGGTGCGGCGGTCTGTGTTCAGTGAAAATTCAATTGGGGCTTTCATTAGCCACCGGACATCAGTTCATCGGCGCGCCGGATCGATTCTTTACCAGTGATGAAGCGTGACCGGAAGTCGGGGTCGACTCAGATCACCGGTAAGATCATATGTATGCCGACCAAAGACGTATAAGGGTGCGTATTACGCACCGCGCTGAACTTTTGCCTTGGGTTTTACGGGCGCGAAAGTCGGAATCGGCTCAGATCGCCTGAAAAATCATATGTATGCCGATCAAGGTCATCAGATAGATAAAGCTTTGTTTCAAGATGCGTTCGTCAATGCGTTGGGAAATGCGCGGCCCGATCTGGCCGCCGACAAAGGTGCCGATGCCGCCATAGGCGAAATAGTTCAAGTGCAGGCTGTCCGATTGACTCCAGTGGACCAGGGAGGCGCAGATGGCGAGCAGAAACATTACCGGGATCACGGTGCCGATGGCTTGGCGCATTTCCAGATGCAGGCGCTGGCGCAGCGCCGGCACCAGCCACTCGCCGATCCCCACGGACAGGGTGCCCATCATGAAACCGAAGAATGCCGGAATCGGCAGTAACTTGCCGATATTGCGCCGGTCCGGCGCGTAATTGCCGCCTTCACTGAACTGATCCTGGCCGGCGACGAACAATACCGCCACGGTCATGGCCATCACGCCCAACATCATTTGCACGGCGTCCTGGGAGAGATGCACGCTCAGGAAGCCGCCGATAATGACGCCGGGTAGCGCGGCACAGAAAAACACCAGGCTGAGTTTTACCTGGGTGAGTTTGGCCTTCATATAGGCCAGGGTGCCGCTGCCCATGCCCACCACCTGGATCATCAGCGACGTGGCTACCGCTTCCTGAGGTGTTAAACCGTAAGCCAGGATCAGCAATGGCGTCCATAAGATACCGCCGCCAATACCGACGGCCATGGCGGCGGACGCGATGCAGACGCCGGCGATGATCAGGCCCAGTGCTTCCATGGTTCAGGCGATATCCGTTTTCAGCAGTTTGAAGGAATCCACAAACTCAATCAGTGATTGCAGACTGGCGCGAATCTCCCTGGCTTGTGTTTCCGGTATCTGGTCACCCTTGCGTGTGGCCTCCAGCAGACGTTCGATCTGACCCAGGGTATCCTGGGCGGTGGTACTGGTCATGGTGGCCACTTCCTGCAAATTGCTGGTGAGTTCGTTGATAGCATCGCCCACCTGACCGATTTCATCATGGGTTTCGATGGGTACGCTCAGGCTCAGATCACCTTCGTTGATGCGCGCCGCGACATCCGCCATTTTTTGTAAAGGAGCGGTGATATTGCGGATGAACATGGTGAGTACAATGGCCACGACAATGGTCAAAACCCCGAACATGATCACGATCTTATTGCGTAAATTGTCCAGGGGCAGGGCACCGTCAGCGCCGGCCGCCTGTTGTTCGGCGATTGTGCAGATTTCGCTGGTGACCTCGGTGCGGCTCATTTCAAAATAGAATTCCACGCCAATAAGCATGGCGGCGACGGCGATCAGCATGAAATAGTTAACAAGACGGGTCTGGAGCTTTTGTTTCATTATTGTAAAATAAGTTGTTGATCCTGCGTTATGTATGCAAAGGACGGGCCGGATGTTCGGCACGGTTTGTAGGGTGCGTATTACGCACCGGTTTTAGATCTGGATCTTGATCGGCGCTGCTACATTAAAAAGGCGAGATGGTGCGTAGCAAAACGGTGCGTAGTACGCACCTTACGGCCCTTCCGGTTGGTTCATAAGCATTTTCGCACCCCTCTCGCATCTGCGTAGGGTGCGTAGTACGCACCTTACGGTTCAGTGACATAACGTCGGACGATACGCACCCGGTCTCCGGGGAAGATACGGTCCGGGTTCTTGATTTTGCTCAGTTTGGCCAGTTCCGGATAACGAAACGGATCGTTGATATACTTGGCGGCGATATCCCACAGGGTGTCGCCTTTGACCACGGTGTGCACGATCACATCATAGGTACCGTCGGCGCCACTTTCGCCGGTGCGGCCAGCGCGTGGTTCCGTCAGCACGATGGTCACGCCTTCCTTGTCGCGTTCGATTCTGGCATTAAAGGCCTTTTTTTGCGCGGTTTCCAAACCATCAAGTCGCTCTCCCAATGCTGATAAACTCCGGTTTTGGTCGGCGCGCGCCTCATTATTCTGGTGCAACAGGGACTCTATGGCGGCGTGTAATTTGCCAATAGCGTCTTCCAGCCGATTGACACGTTGGGAAAGATCCTGCAAACCATTTTGGGTGCTGGTACGCAAACGATCCAGGGAACCATCGACCAGATTTTGAATGTTCTGCGTGGATAGGTTCAAGGTTTCGGTGAGCGTGTTGTAGGCGGTATTTTGCGTCAGCTCCGAAGAATTCGCGGGCACGACGGGCACCGAGCCGGTGGCGAGACTTTGTACGGCCGGAGGGGCTTGCACGTGGTCTCCAGTGACGCCAGATGGCGCACCGGTACCGCCTGCGGTACCCGGGATTTGGCTGGCGACTTCTGTAGTACTGAGCTCCCTGGGCCGCTTGGCTTCAGTGTCATTGCCCGCCCCTGGCATCATCGGACGGTTGTCGTTCGGGACTGTCTTGCGGGCAGCAGCGGCGCTGACGACGCGCGCATGCTCTTGTTCCGCAGCCCGGCGGTACTCGGCTTTACTTTCCGCGAGGGTTTTTGAATTTTCATTTTCCGCAAGTTGTGTCGGCGACATGCCGTTGCGGGTTTCCCGGGTTGCATCCTGGGTGGCGACGAGGTCCTGCTCGGAACCGCTACTTAACCACAGCCAGGCAATACCGACAATTACCAGTGCGGCCGTGACGCGCGGCAGCCAGTAGGACTTTTTATCAGCATCGTCATCAGTTTCATTGGTATCCAGCGCCGAGACGTCGGCACTGGCAACTGTATGTGCCGGCTGGTACGGAACCGGTGATGTCGGTGTCGCGTGGGTCGCGCTTGACTTGTGTGCCTTGCGCGACGGAGACTTATGGGTCGACCGGCTGTGCCGCGCCGGCTGTTCCACGTCTTTTATGGGTGCCGGGTCGGTGCCGTTTGGTTTTGGCTGGGAGACAATCTCCCGCGAGTCAGAATGCGGATGTCCCCCGGTATTTACTTCGTCAGCGTCATGGTCAAGCGCCGGTGCGCCAATGGCGTTACGGTCCAGGCGGTCGCCCAGAATATTTTCCAGTATCGCCAGCTCGTCAGCACTGATCGTGAGTTTGTTGCCGGTGTTGGGTTTTTTCTGGCGATTTTCAGTAACCTTGGGTACGACGGTGGCCGCCGGGGCGGGTTCGGCGTCCATGGCATAGCGTTGCAGGAAATTGTCGACGTCGAATTCCTCGGTACCCTGTTTCGCGAGAGGCGCTGCAACAGACGCATCTGGACCGGTGTCGTTGATGATATCCCGGGTCTTTACTCCGGCAAGAATACGGCTGACTATATCCGCAACTTCATCACTGTTGCGAAGTGGCGCGGTCGTCGGTGCTGGGTTAGCGGTATCGTCGTCGGTCAATTTAGAATACAACTGGGAAAGTTCGGTGCCCAGCGTGCCAGTATGGTGCGCCTCCTTGAGCCTGCTCCACAATTCCTCGATGTTGGTTACCACCTCAGGATGGTGCGTTATTACCGGCCAGATTTCCCCGAGTTCCTGCCACAGGTTCTCGATGCGCGGTACCTGGGTCGGCATGTCGTTTGTGGTCTCGGTGGTGCTGTCGTCAACCGCGTCGGGCCGCGGTAGGGTGCTGATATTCAACGCCGCCAGCAGTTCATCCAGCGACAGGTTATCGGTAACCCCCGATGTCGATGTCGCGGAAACGGTAACTGCGTCATGGATTTCAAAATCGGCGCTTGGAGTATGTTCTACGGAATCGAGCGGGTGGGACATTTCAACATCAATTGCGCGCTCGGCCTGGTCGCGTTGTTCAGCCTGCAATACCATCTGTCGCTGCATATTTTCCGCATCCATGGCATCGGCAAGTTCCTTGATCGTGGCCTGCAAATTATTCTGCAGTTCTAGAACATCATTGTTGTCTAAATCGACGGCAACATCGGTGTATTCCGGCGTTTCGCTAACGTCGGTGTGCGCCGCATCCGACAACAAACTCTCCTTTTCATTAGGTTCAAGCATAACCGATATTCCGATGGGATAGTGGGCACATACCGTTAGACGTTAGTCAAACAGATAACGGCTGAATTGACATAAACATTAACCGAAAGCGCGGCGCTGACGATAAACAGGTAAGTGACCACCCTGTAATAGCCTTAATTTTTTTAATTCAATGTGCCCCGTTCCGGGGCATAACCGGGTTCACGAAATCAATGATTAGTCACGATGTTTGAGTATTTTGATAATTTTTACCCAAAAGGTTAAAGCGAGGTTAAGAGTTGTCGATAAGACACATAGCCCTGGACTTTGAGCCAGGTCTTGGTTTGCGTAGTAATTTCAGGTGAATTATTGCCTGCTCGGTTTTGATGATTATAGAACTCAGTGTGATCGGTGGTGATGCCACTGCCGGCGCAGGATGACATCCAGGAGAATATCCAGTGTCTAAAGATGAACTTGTAGCCTTCAAGGATGCCGCCAGGGCATTGCTGAAACTGTGCAAGGAACGGTACAGCGGGGCTATGTACATGTACACGGATCAGGGCCATGGCGTCATCTTTTCGCTGAATACCGGCAATATCGTCGATGTGTTCTTTCGCAATATGCGTGGCGCTCCGGCCTTGGCGGAAATCAAGAAAATCGAACGTGCCAAGTTCTTTTTTAAAGGCGATGCCCAGGGCAGCGCTAATGTGACGACGGCGCCCGTTGGTGCCATGAGCAACGAGGACATCTTCCTCGAGTTAGGCGTGGACTTCAACCAGTCGCCGTCCATGGGCTTGAAAAAGATTTTGATTGTGGAAGATAGCGGTTTGGCGCGCAAGGTGTTGGTGGAATCACTTGCGAATCAAGGATATTTCATTTCCGAAGCCAGGGACGGGGAGGAGGCCTTGGCTCTGTTGGGTCGGGATGTACCGGATCTGGTGCTGCTGGACTTGATCCTCCCTAAAAAAGACGGATATGAGGTGCTGGCCGCCATGAAAAAAAGCGAACGTCTGCAGGATGTGCCGGTGATCGTGCTTACCTCTCGTGACACGTTGTTTGACAAACTTAAAGGAAAAATGTCCGGTACCGATGAGTACATGACCAAGCCTGTGGACTCCGCGGCCTTGAAAGAAAAACTGAAAAAATATCTAGGATGAGCATGAGCACTGTAAAAAAGCATTCAGACGAGTTTGCCGAGGCGATTGACGGTGGCACCGGTAAAGTATTGAAGTTGCTTATCGTGGACGACTCCAAGATTCTCCGGGATTCGGTTACCCGTATTTTCCAGAACGACAAGGATGTGGAAATCGTGGCGGTGGCCAAAAATGGCCGCGAGGCGCTGGCGGCGGTGCAAGAGCACAGGCCCGATGTCATCACGCTGGATATCCGCATGCCGGAAATGGACGGAGTCACCGCTTTGAAACATATCATGATTCGCTATCCGACGCCGGTGGTGATGCTGTCGAGCCTCACCATGGAAGGCGCGGCGGTGACGTTTGACGCGCTGCGCTATGGTGCAGTGGATTTTATCGCCAAGCCATCCGCGGTCAATGGCGAGGATGTTTCCGCTCAGGAAGGTGAAATTCGTAACAAGGTGAAATTTGCCTCGGTGGTGGAAGTGGAAGCGATCAAATATATCCGTAATCTACCCAATCTTGAATTGATGGGACAGGACGTGTCGCTTCCGGAATGCCATCGCATCGTCGCGATTGGTGCCGCGGAAGGTGGTTATGGTGCGTTACTGAAAATCGTGCCCAACTTGCGCGCTGACCGGCAGGTTGCTTATATGGTTACTTTATACGCCGCCCAGGAGTACGTTGACGCCTTTGCCACTTACCTCAACAACTATAGTGCAGTCGAGGTCAAGCGCGCCGTGCATGATGAATTGCTGCGTCCCGGGGTGTGCTATCTGAACGCCGGCGGTAACTACATGACCGTACATAGGCAAACGGACGACAATTGTCGCCTGCATGTGCAACCGGCGCCGTTCGCTTCGCGTAAGGGTGCGGTGGACATGTTGATGTTTTCCGTGGCTGAGGCCATGGGCGAGAATGCCGTGGGCGTAGTGTTGTCAGGCACCGGCAGTGATGGGGCCGAAGGCCTCGAGGAAATACACCGGGTTGGTGGAAGCGCCGTGGTGCAGGACCTGAAAACCTGTTTGTACAAGAATATGGCCAACGCCGCCCTCGCCTGGTGTCCGGACGCAACAACGGTAAGCGACAGCCAACTTGCGCAGGTGATTAACGACTTGCAATAAAATATTGCTGCCAGAGCGCGTGGCGTGAAGTTGTGTATGGTTGCAAGATGCGAAATTATTATGAGTAACAGACGGAAAATTGGCTTTAGAGTTTAAACAGTAACAGTAACAGTAACAGTAACAGAAACGCGGGTCCTGCGCTCTTGGTGAAAGCGGCTTTTTTGCCCACCACACAGCATTTGGCCTTAATTCAGGTGAAACGGAGGAAAGAAAGTGGCTAAGAATACCAACTTTGGTCTCTTTGCTAATATGAGACTGCCATTCAAGCTGGGCACAGGCTTCGGCATGATGGCATTGTTGCTCGTATCAGCGGTAGGTATAACGATCTATGAGGTAACAGAGGTGCAAACTCTGTCGAATCGGGTTGCGGAACTGCGAACACCGGTGGCCCGCGCCAGTCTTTCCTTGTTGAACGGCGTCAACGAATCATTGGCGGCATTGCGTGGTTGGATGCTTTTGGGTAAAGAACAATTTAAGACCCAACGAGATGAGAGCTGGAAAAACTGGATCGACAAAAACTTCGATGCGTTGCAGGGATTCTCGAAAAATTTTACCAACGCGGAAAACATCAAGCGCGTTGATAAAATCGGCAAGGAACTGGAGTTGTTCCGCAAGTACCAGCAGGAAGTCGAAGACATCGCCAACACTGTCGATCAGGAACCGGCGCTGAAAATGCTGGCGGAAGAAGCACAGCCGCGATCCGCCAAGCTCGCCGAGTTGATCACGCGCATGATCGACTTGGAAGGCCAGTTGGAGGGTACGCCATTACGCAAATCCATTCTGTACATGATGGCTGACGTGCGCGGTACCACCGGTCTGGGTTTGGCGAGTATTCGCGCCTACCTGCTCACCAAAGATGAGTCCTTGAAAACCAGCTTCGAAAATCTATGGTCCAAGAATACCCTGCGTTTCAATGACCTGGCCAATAATTACCAGCACCTGTCACCGGAACAAAAACTGGCATTTGACCAGTTCAAACAGGTACGCGCGGAATTCGAACCGTTGCCCGAGAAGATGTTTAAGATCCAGGCTTCCGCCGAAGCTAACCTGGCCAATTTCTGGCTGGCGACCCGCGCTGCACCGACCGCTAAGGCGATCGTTGAGGTGCTTTCTGAATTGGTGGAAAGCCAGGACAAATTGCTGCAGGACGACGTAGCGTCCGCGGCGACTCTTACCGTACGCTTGAAAAACATCGAATGGGGCCTGCTGGTAGCCGGCTTGCTGATCAGCGCAATATTGATTGTGTTCTTGACCCGGGTGATCGCGGGTCCGGTTATCCGGATGGCGGACACCATTCAGAACATCGCCGAGAAACGCGACCTTACCATTCATGTGCCGGTGGAATCCAAGGATGAAATCGGCGCCATGTCGTTATCGTTCAACGGTATGATGGATGTTATCAAGAACGCGTTTGTCGAGGTAAACTCCGCGGCCGGTGATGTCGCCAGAAACGCCACGGAAGCCGCGACTCGCGCCGGCAACAACAGAAAGCGTGCCGAGGAAGAGCTCAATCGTTCCCAAACTGCAGGAAAGGTTATCGGGGAAATGGGCGCCACCGCCGGTCAGATCAACGAAAAAGCCGGTGGTCAGCAGGGCGCTGCGGAAAAATCCTCAGGGCTGTTGCGCGAATTGCAGGAAAAGATGAGTATCGTATCCGAATCCCAACGGAACCAGGACCGGGAAGCGGGCGAAACCATGTCCCGCGTATCGGAAATGGGTGATGCCGGTGCGAAAGTGGCGGTGTCCGCGCAGGAACAGGGCAAGATGGTAATGCGAGTCACCAGCGCTATCAACGAAATGGTGGCGGCGGTGGATACCATGCAACGTTCCGTACAACAGGCGACCCAGTTCGGTCGCGGTTCGCTGGCAGCGGCGGAAGAAGGCCGGAAAGCAGTGGCCGCTACCGTAGAAGGTATGCGCGCCATCGCTGGATCTTCCGAACAGATTTCGGAAATCATCTCGGTAATCACGGAAATCGCCGAACAAACCAACTTGCTCGCCTTGAACGCCGCGGTAGAAGCGGCGCGTGCCGGTGCGCACGGTAAGGGTTTCGCGGTGGTTGCGGATGAAGTAGGTAAACTCGCCCAGCGGTCTTCCGAGGCCGCCAAGGAAATCACCCAGCTCATCAAGGACTCCACAAACAACGTGGCGGACGGGGTAAAACTGACTGACCAGTCCCAGGAAGCGCTGCGCAAAATCGACGAAGGCGGTCGCGATAACATGCGCTCCATCGAAGACATCGAACGTTCGGCGGAGTCCCTCAGTGGCAGTACCACTGAAGTACAGGGTTTGATTCGCGAGTTGAACACATTGGCGCAACAAATCGGTGAAATGGCTACGGAAAATACCAAGCGTCGTACCGTTGCGGAAGATTCGCTGCGTAAGATGTTGCAGGCGTCGAACAAGATCTCGGCGCTGGTTATGGAAGCTAATGAAAACGCTCGCATCATCGGTCATGAAATGGAAGGTGTAGTACGAAGCGGTGAGGAAATGCAGCATATGACCGGTCTGCAGGCGCAACGTTCCAAGGCGATTACCAAGCTGTCCCAGGAATCGGGACAAGCGGCGGTGCAAACGGTGGAAGGTGCCGGCGCCAACGCTGACATCATGGAAACCATGGTGGAGCAGTCAGAAGCTCTCGCACGCCAGGTAGCGCAGTTCAAGATCAGCTAGGCGTAGCATGGGCGCGATCAATCGCCGTGCCTGTCCGGGAATACCGGACAGGGCGGCGACCGGTCGGCGGCGTTTTACAGGAGATGCAACATGGCAGAACGAATTAGATTTGATACCTTGACCGATGCCGAAGCCGAAGGCTTGATGCAATTGGTGGGATTCAAGATCAATGAGGAAGAATTCGGAGTCGACATCCTGATGGTTCAGGAAATCATCCGATCGGCTCCGGTTACCGCGGTGCCCAATTCGCCTGAATTTGTCGAAGGGGTAATCAATCTGCGCGGCGATATAATTCCGGTCATCGACTTGCGCAAGCGCCTTTACCTTTACATGGGGGAAGGTGGCGGCGAAGGCAACTGGATTTTGATTCTCAACATCAAAGAACGCGTTATCGGCTTTATCGTCGATCGCGTCACGGAAGTACTGAAGGTGGAGCAGGATAAAGTAGAGCCGCCACCGGATATCGTTGTGGTGGGCCTGGAAAATCAGTACATCCACGGGGTGTGCGATATCAACGGCAAGCTATTGATCATCCTGAGCTTCGAACGCATCCTGTTCAACGAAGAGTACCATATGTTGAAGGAAACAAATTACAAAGAGCTGTCGCTGGGCGAAGAATCCATAGTGCAGTAAGTAAGCCGGGCATAAGGGTTAAAGATTACAGGAAGCGGATATGAGCAAGCGAATACTGGTGGTGGAAGACTCGACCATGATGCGCAAGGTGATCGTCAAAACCTTGCGTGATGCTGGCCATGAGGTGGTAGGGGAGGCGGCCAATGGCGCCGATGCACTGGAAATGTATGAGCGTCTGCGCCCGGATCTGGTCACCATGGATATCACCATGCGGGGCATGGATGGGATTACCGCGGCTAAGGAAATCATGGCTCGAGACGCCAAGGCGCGCATCCTGATTCTCTCCAATATGGATGAGGATAAATACCGCGGGGAAGTGGAACGCATCGGCGCCATTGGTCTGGTGAATAAACACAAATCCGAACAGATTCTCGCCTTAGTGGGAAGCTGAGGCGGCTTTGAGGGAAAAAAAATGAGTGAAATAAACCTGGCATTACTTGGCGACTTTATTGTCGAAGCAGGCGAACACCTGGATGAGATAGAAGTCCTGCTGTTGAGGCTGGCGGAAGATCCGAATGATCTGACCACTCTCAATGACATTTTCCGGCCGGTGCACAACATCAAGGGTGGGTCTCAGATCACCGGTTTGGACAAAGTGTCGCGGTTGTCGCATCGACTCGAAGATTTGCTGGACATTTTGCGTCAGGGAAAGAAGAAGTCGGATAATGATACCGTCGATTTGCTCATTGAAACCCGCGATCGCATTTTGCGTCTGGTGCGGGAACTGGAGGAGTTTCAGGAAGAGCAATCTGATATCGAAGATCTGGTGGATCAGCTCACAGTACTGATTGAAGACCAAAACGATACGCCGCTGGCCGCCGCGACCACCGTGGCCGAAACCGCTATGCCCGATGCGCAGACCTATCAGGAAGAGCACGACCAGGAGTTGTTCGGGATTTTCATGAGTCATCTGCGGGAACAAGTGCATACCTTGCGGCAGGCGGTGGCACAGCAGGATAGCGAACCCGATCTGGATCAGCATTTAGAATGGTGTGGAGCCGTGGTCGAGGGTCTGTCGTCTGCGGCCAACTATATGGGTTACCAGGATCTGGTGGACATGTATGGGGAATGGCGTGGTATTTTGAGTGATTCACGTCAGGATGTGGCGCGTGGGGAAGTGCCGGATCTGGAATTCATGCACGAATATTTACGGCGTGTCACCACATTGTTTCCCGATCTGGATACCTGGCAAACGGCCCCTCATCAGCCAGCCATGGACGCGAACGGTAGGGAATCTCCGGCACCGTCAGTGTCCGCCGACCAAGACGGTTTGATGCCGGCTGTGTCGGATGTCACCGACGATGTCATGAACATATTCATGAATATGGGTGTGGGTGGAGGGGTTGATATTGCGGAACCCGATACCGCGGCTGATGCGGCGTCTGCGTCAACGGCGGTACCTGCTGATGAGTTACCCGAGCCACGCGTGATTCTGAAGCCGGAGCCGGAAATGGAAATCAATATGGGTCTGCTCAAGGATTTTATAATCGAAGCCGGCGACCACCTGGATGAAATCGAAACCATATTACTGCAATTGAGCGACGACCCCCAGAATCTTGAATTCCTTAACGACGTTTTCCGGCCGGTCCACAACATCAAGGGTGGCTCGCAAATTACCGGACTGGCGAAAATTTCCCGACTGTCACATCGCCTCGAAGATCTGTTGGATCTGTTACGCCAGGGTAAAATGTCTTCGAGCACCGGCACTATCGACTTGTTGATCGATGCCCGGGATCGTATCGTGCAACTGGTCAATGAATTGAATATCCACGAACAGGAATTGTCGGCGATTGACGATCTGGTGATGAAAATCAGTCACCGCATCGATGGCAGTACCGGTCTTTCGGTGGCAGCATCACCCGCGATCCCTGCAGCGAGCCTGGAATCCGTGGATGCGATTACGGAGACGGTGGGTTCTTCCTACGAGGAGGAGCACGATCAGGAATTGTTCGGCATTTTTATGCATCATTTGCGGGAGCAAGCGAGTATTCTGCGGAAATCCGTCAATGAGCTGCAAAAGGAGCCGGACAAGGTGCAGCATCTGCAGTGGTGTGACGATACCATCGGGCGTCTTTGGTCCGCCGCCAACTACATGGGTTACCAGGATTTGGCATCGTTGTATGAAGAGTGGCGTACGCGCATCGAGCAGGCAAGTTCCGCCTGGGCCGGTGGCGGGAAAGCACCACTGGAATTCATGAACAAATATCTGGCGCGACTGGATGGCATGTTTCCACAGCTGCGTGATGTACCGACCACAGCCATCAAAGGTGAAATCATTGAAACGGTACCGGTACCGGCTCGGGCGCCGGCCACGGGCAGGAAGGCAGCCCCGGCGGTTGCTGAGAACCAACTTTACAACCAACTCAGCGGTGCTCTCGATTCGGTAATGGAAAAAGAGGCGAGCGCCAACAAGCAGGAAACCCTGAACCAGGTATACGACCAAATGGTGGCCGGGGCCCAAGCCAAGGCAAAAACGCCAACGCAGCAGACTAAGGGTAACGGTCAAGCTCCGACTGCGCCTCGTCCTGAGTCCGCCCCAGGTACCGGCGACAAGCGTCGGGTTCTGGACACGATGGAAAAAAAGATCAAGAAAAGCATGCGGGTCGATGCGGAAAAAATCGACTCGTTGATGAATCTGGTCGGCGAGTTGGTGGTGGACCGATCCTATTTTTTCCAGCTGTCCAATGAAATGCGGGTATTGCAGAATTATCTGAAGGACGTGGCCGGTATCGATCAAAAAGAAATTAAAATGCTGCGTACGTTTACCTACCGACTTGGAGAGGCGATTGCCTCCCTGGGCCGCACTTCCAATGAACTCCAGGAAGGAGTGATGAAGATGCGCATGCTGCCGATTTCGCAGATCTTCAACCGTTACCCGCGCCTGGTGCGCGATCTGACGCACACCTCCGACAAGAAGGTGGAGCTGGTGATTCAAGGCGAAGATACGGAATTGGACAAAATGATCGTCGAGGAATTGTCGGATCCGTTGATTCACATCATTCGCAACGCCGTGGATCATGGCCTGGAGAACCGTGAAGAACGGCGCAAGGCCGGCAAGCCGGAAGCGGGTACGCTCACCCTGAATGCCTACCAGGAAAGTAATAATATCGTCATCGAAGTCACCGATGATGGCCGCGGTATCAGCCCGGAACGCATCAAGCTCAAGGCGCAGCAAAAAGGGTTATATACCCCGGAAGAACTGGAACGCATGAATGCCCGGGACCTGACGCAATTGATCCTGATGCCCGGATTTTCTACCGCGGAAAAGGTCACCGGTACCTCGGGTCGCGGTGTTGGCATGGATGTCGTCAAGCGCAATATCGAAAAACTCAACGGCATTCTCGAAATCGATTCCAAACCCGGCGTGCGTACCCAGATGCGCTTGAAGATTCCCCTGACGCTGGCGATTATTCATGCCTTAATGATCCGCGTCGGTCGCGACTTGTTTACCATTCCTCTGGCCAATGTCGATGAAACGGTGCGAATTTTCCGCCACGAGACGTCAAAAGTCGAGGGGGTCGAAGTTATTCATCTGCGCGGTCATGCCCTGCCGATTTTTCATCTCTCCAAGCTGTTCAGTATCAAGGCGGATGAAAACACAGACAAGGTATTTGTGGTGATTGTCAACACCGAGGGCGCGCGTACCGGTTTCGTGGTGGATGAATTGATCGGTCAGGAAGAAGTGGTAATCAAACCCCTGGCGGACTATGTGCAGGAGAAAAGCGGATTTTCCGGCGCTACCATCGTTGGTGACGGCCGTATTTCCCTGATTCTCGACGCCCATGAACTCGTAAAAATGACTTCTGGTCGACAGGCGAAAATGCACCGGGATCAAGCGCAGCAACTACGCACCCGTATTCGCCGCGGGCCGAAACGCCAACAGGCGTTGCCGCCTGCGCCACCGCCCGATAATGTGCATTGAGCATCAACATCGACTCCTGACAGATAGGGAACATGACTATGAGTGATAAGATAAAAGTGTTGATCGTGGATGACGCTTCCTTCATGGTGAAAGCGTTGCGCGATATCCTGGAACAGGACGCCGAGATCGAAGTAGTCGGCAGCGCGCGTAACGGTCGCGATGCTCTGGAAAAAATCAAAGCTCTGAAACCGCATGTGGTGACCCTGGATGTTGATATGCCGGTGATGGACGGCATCAAGGCGATTCGTCATATTATGATAGAGTCGCCGGTGCCGATCGTTATGCTCAGTTCACTGTTTTTCCACGGTGATATCACTTTTGAAGCATTGCGGTTGGGCGTCGTCGATTTTCTGCCCAAGCCTTCCGGCGCCATTTCCACCGACATTCACAGCCAGGGGCAGCAGATCATTGACCGGGTGAAGATCGCCGCCGCGGAAAATATTAACAATGTACGCAGGGTAAAGCTGCAAAAAGTCGATCTGCGCGCCAATTTGGCGGAACGCTACGGCTATCAGACACTGGAAGGCGTGCTGACCCTGGGTACCACTCTCGGCGGGCCCAATACCATAATCCGTATTATGTCGGAGTTGTCACCGGATTTTCCGGCGGCGGCGGTGGTGGTGCAGGAAATCGAGCCAAAAATTCTCCCTAACTTCGTCAAGCAATTCAACGAATATACGCAATGGAAAGTCGAAGCCGCACAGGAAGACATGGTGTTGGAAGCGGGGGTCTGCTATGTGTGTTCCTATAAGGAACCGATGATAATTGCGCTCAACGAAGCCAATGAGCCGTGCTTGAAAAAGGGGCCGGGGCGACACAAGCCGTTGGATGCCTTATTCATGTCCGCAGCCAGCGTTTTCGATCAGCATGCGGTGGGTGTGTTGCTCACTGGCGTGGGCAATGACGGCCAAATGGGTTTTTCGGAAATTAAGAAAAAGCACGGTACCACCATTGCACAGAATACCGAAACCTGCGTGTATCCAAATCTGGCGCAGTGCGCGATCGAAGAAGGTGTGGTCGATTTCGTGGTCAGTGATCTAAAACTTAGTGAAAAAATCGCCGGTGTATTGGGCGAGCGCAATGGCGAGGAGCGGGTGGTAACCGCAGGCTGACCGCAACCACGCATGGTGCGACGCAGGCGCCTGCCAGGTTGGTGCTTGCGGACAAATTGGTCACAGTGCGATGTTCTAAAACTTTTTACTGAAAATTGGATGGACATATGATTGTTACTTGTGACGAGTGCGCGACACGTTACCGGATCGACGAGCATTTATTGGAAAAACGCGTTTCCCGGGCACGCTGTTGTCGTTGCGGCCATGTGTTTTCCATTCGGCAACCATTGTTATCATTGCCAGCGCCGGATGCCGCGTCGAACCCCGACTTCGTGCGCAAGGCGCAAAAGCCGGTAATCATCGATGGCATGGATATGTCAGATTCAGCCCGGTCTTGTAAAGTAATTACAATTTGCAACCAGAAGGGCGGTGTGGCCAAGACCACTACCTGCCTCAACCTGGCGACCTCACTGGTATTGATGAAGAAACGGGTATTGGTCATTGATTTCGATATCCAAGCCAATCTCAGCCTGCTGCTGAACTACCGTGATGCGCGTTCGTTTTTCGATGCCAGCAGCGATCCCGAAAATTCCCTGGCGGACTACATCGTGAAAACCGGTCTTTATTTCTGGCTGTTACCGTCCAATACCAAGATGACATTGCTGAACAAACAACAAAATAGTGAGAACTTTCAGTATATGCTGCGCGACATGCTGGCGCCGGTGAAGCCGTATTTCGACTACGTGCTCATTGATACGCCGCCGTCCGGCGATTTTTTTACTCTCAACGCCCTGTTGGCTTCGGATATGGCGGCGATATGCACTCAGGCGGAATTTCTTTCCATGAACGGTATCAATCATATTCAGAGCATGATTAATTTAATCCGGGAAAAGTCCCAGCATGATATACGCTCCCATATCCTGGTGACGATGTTTGATCGTGACAATATGGCATCAAAAGTCATCTATACCAAGATGAATCGCGCCTTCACCGGTAGTCTGTTTCAGACCATCATCGAAAAGGATGACAATGTACCTCAGTCCCAGATCGTGCTCTCGCCCACTATGTACTACAACAAAAGCAGCCGTGCCGGATTGCAGTATTTTTCCCTGGCTAAAGAAATTCTGGCGTTGTAGTTGAGATATCAAAAATTATGATGCGCAAAGCATTAAAGCGTTCGTTCATACTGTTTCCCGTGCTTTCGTTCGTGGTGATATTTTTGCTGTGGGACGGCATCACACGCTATAGCGACTGGAGTCATCAGGTATTTCCAGGGCCCATGGTGGTGATGCAAAGCGCTCTGGATCTGGCGCAGGACAGCTCTCTGCTCAAACATTCCGTGGCCAGCTTATACCGGGTAACGGTCGGGTTTTACCTGGCGGTGATGCTGGGCATACCTTTGGGCATACTGCTGGGTCGCATGACCGTGGCAAAAAGCCTGATCAACCCGCTGATCCAGTTTCTGCGCCCGATTTCGCCGCTGGCCTGGATTCCCTTGGCCATGCTTTGGTTCGGCATCGGTGATCAACCGGCGATATTTCTGATATTTCTCGCCAGCTTCTTTCCGCTGGTGGTGGCCACCGCGGTGGCGGTGGAATCCATCAACCCGATGTATTTTCAGGTGGCGGCCAACTTCAATTTTTCGCGTATCGAAGTGATTACCAAGATCGTGGTGCCGGCGATCATTCCCGAAGTAGTGACCGCGATACGTCTCACCGTGGCTATTGCCTGGCTGGTGGTGGTGGCGGCGGAAATGATTGCGGTACAGTCGGGGCTGGGTTATCTCATTGTCGACGCGCGCAATGCCCTGCGCATGGATAACGTCATGGTGGGCATGATTACAATCGGTCTCATCGGCTTGTTGCTGGATATCATAATGATCCGGGTGACTTCCGTGGACTATCTGAAATGGGCGAAAGCAAAAAAATAGCGCATACAAGGCAGTGGATTATGGGGCACGTAAAAATAGAAAATCTCACCAAGGAATACGTTAACCGCCGGTCGGTGAAACGCCAGCCTGGAGATGCGGCACGACCCGGGGAAATAATGCGGGTTCTCGATAACGTGAATCTGGAATTTCAGGACGGGGAAATGGTGTGTGTGCTTGGCGCTTCCGGTTGCGGCAAGTCTTCCATGCTGCGTATCATCGCCGGTTTCGATACACCTAGTTCCGGTCGGGTACTGATCGATGGCAAAGAGGTAAAAGGACCCAGCGCCGACCATATTTTTGTGTTTCAGCACAATGGCCTGCTGCCCTGGATGACCGTGTGGCAAAACGTGGAATTGGGAGTGCGCCATATCAGTGATGAACAGGAAAAACGCCATATGGTATTCGAATTTCTTGATATGGTGGAATTGACTGGCTTTGAAAATCACTACCCGAATCAACTTTCCGGTGGTATGCAGCGGCGCGCCGAATTGGCCCGGGCGCTGGTGGTTAATCCCGACATGTTATTTATGGACGAACCGTTTACCGGCCTGGACTATCTGACGCAATTGCGCATCCGTGAGGAAGTGGTCAATATCCACAGCTATATCGGTAAAACCATGATCATGGTCACGCATTTTATCGAAGACGCGGTGATTATGGCAGATCGCATCATAGTGATGGGCGATCGACCCACCAAGGTAAAAGCGGTATATGAAATGAAGTTTGAACGGCCACGCAATCTCGAGACCAACAAGGAACTGGCGGAAATTCGTGACGATATATTTTTAAAACTCGGGGTCAGTTATGCGGTTTGATGCAGAGGCTTTGGTCGTATCCGTACCGATTTAGGTACGGTGAATCAGGTGACCGGTAAAGCGCAATTCAAGCCACGCCCGGATTATGAGCATCGGGCAAGCTTCCAACCTCGAACCCAGCAGCATTTGGGCTACATGTTGCTGGTTGTGCTCACGACATGGCTGCTGTTGATCTCCATTACCCATCATTGGCTGAATGGGGACGGCGTACAACGCACCACGATTTCGATAATTAAAAAAACTCCGGCGCGCAATCCGGCAAGTCCGGTGGTGAAATGCGTATCGCAAGCTGCCGGTGGCGGTAACATTTGCGGGGAATAATGGATCTGCCGATGACAGGACCAGGCTCGGTTCTGAAGCTATACCGGTGGGTAGTGCAAGAAAACGATTTACGAGCGAAATGTGGCGATATAGATGGATAGCAATCAACGGGACAATTTTAGACCCATATCTCAAATGCCCATGGTATGGAAGCTGTCGGCGGCGATTACCGCATGGTTGATTTTCATCACCTTCATGCATGAATACGTCAATAACGAAGACAGCGACCGCAAAGTGATTACCATGGGCTATATGCCCGTGTTCAGCAATCTGGCGGCGCCAATTCTGGACAAGGTGAGCAAGGAAACCAAAGGCATTCGTTTTAAAGCCCTGAAATTCGCTTCGTTCGCGGAAATGGGCGAGTCTTTGCGCAATAATCAGATCGACGCGGCGTTTATCATCGCGCCTTTGTCCGTTGTGCTGCGACAGCAGGGCGAAGACGTCAAGATCATACTCGTCGGTAACCGCAATGAGAGTACCCTGGTGGTACGCAAGGATCTCAACGGCAATACCTGGAATGACTTGATTGGCAAGACCGTCGCCGTGCCCATGCGGTTTTCAGGCCATAATCTGAGTATCATGGAGCAATTGGAAAAAGCCAATCTCACCGGTCAGGTCAACGTCGTGGAAATGAATCCACCGGATATGGCCGCGGCATTGTCTTCCGGCGCGCTGGATGCGTACTATGTCGGCGAACCGTTTGCCGCTAAGACGTTGATGTCCGGAGAGTCAAAGAAGTTTAAATATGCCGAGGAAGTGTGGCCCGGATTTTTCAGCAATCTCACGATCATCAAAAACCGCATGATCAAGGATGAGCCGGAGGTGGTGAAGTATATGGTGACCGCGGCCGCCCGGGCCCTGCAATGGGCCAAGCAGAATCCGGAGGAAGCCGGACGCATTGCCTCCAAGTACTGGGGTCAGCCCTACGATCTGGTGATGTACACCCTGAACACGCCCAAAAACCGCATCGATTTCGACAACTACGCGCCGCGTGACGCAGATATCCAGAAAATAGCCGATCTCATGCAGCACTTCGGATTGTCAACAACGAACGATATTACCGGGCTTGTCGAATCCTCTTTCGCTCGTGACGCCGATACCACCCATATTACCGGTCTGGAAAGCATTCTGCCCCCGTAGGGTGCGTATGACGCACCGGCTTTTGCTTTTCGTTCATGTGCTCTCGATGGTGACAAAACCAGATAAAGATCGGTGCGTCATACGCCCCCAAGGTGCGCACTGTCGAGGGCGCGCACTAAAGGGTGGGCGATGCACACCCCGAATGTGATTCCGCACTAACGAGGGGCCGCAACAAAAGCGGTGCGATGCGCATCCCAAATGTGATTCCGCAATATCGAGGGGGGAGCACCAATGGCGGGGACGCTGCGCACCTGCAATGGGATTGCGTACTGCCGAGGGGGAAAAAAAAGGGGGGTGCGATGCGCACCCCCCGAGGTCAGGTCAGTGACCAGAGATCATTTGATCCCGTGCGCCTTCATAGTTTCTTCGTATTTCTTGTCCATGCCCAGAATGTGTTCCCGCAGCCATGTCACAGAGGTCGCCGCGACTTCCGCCACGGTGAAGATAGCCTGACCCTTGTCCGCCTTGGCTTTATACTCGTTCATTTTGTCCACAAATACGACATGTTCGCGTTTTTGCGCGCCGATACCGGCATAGTTGATACGCTCCATGATTTTTTCTTCTTCACCGAAGTGATATACAGTGTAGTCCACCAGTTCGCGGATGGTGGCGGCGATGCGGTCTTCCGCCTGACCCTGCTTCATGGCGTCATGAAGCTTGTTCATGATGTCGAACAGGGTTTTGTGGTGGCTGTCCATGGTACCTACGCCCACGCTGTATTCATTACTCCAGGTAAACAATGGCATGTGTCGATCTCCTCTTGGGGG
This sequence comes from Gammaproteobacteria bacterium, assembly GCA_024641505.1. Taxonomy (GTDB): domain Bacteria; phylum Pseudomonadota; class Gammaproteobacteria; order SG8-11; family SG8-11; genus UBA6920. The sequence goes on along the minus strand of JAHECY010000006.1, from coordinate 14,743 downwards.
TTATATTCAAGGCAAATGAGTCGTTGTCACTGTATTAGGTGTAAAACAAAGTAAACAACTCAGTTAAAATCCTTAGTGCATTTGTCGTCTATTTGTAATAATTCTTTACAGGGAGAACATATGTAAGGTTTTATAAATGGCTGAATATTTTGAACAAATAGGGTGCATGATGTTGAAAATGTGATGTGTAACAATGTGTTACGAAGCGGGGGCTGCGGACAAAATAGGGTGTTTCGTATAAGTTAAGAGCGAAAGATTATACGAGATATGCTAGTAATTAAATTAGCGAAGGGATGGATGGGGTGCGTAAAGTACACAGAATTTGACGGGTTAGTCACTGTCGGTGGCGCTGTCATTGCGATGCCATCCGCGAGCGTTCACCGGCAGGCAAGCAATCGCGCCACCGGGAAAAACACTATTTCGAAAATCGAACCACCTTGGCGACATGCAAGGCTTCCAGGGAGTAAACGCTGACGGATTGTTCCCGCCCTTTCACCTGGTGCTGGCCCTGATCCTTCATCTGGCCCACCAGCGCATCGGGCAGATGATCGTACACTTCATCGCTGATCAGCACATCGGTTTTCAGTGTCTTGTTCAAGTTTTCCAGACGCGCGGCGACATTAACGGTATCGCCGATCACGGTGTATTTCATGCGTGTCGGGCTGCCGATATTGCCCGCCACCACCGGGCCGGCGTGGATGCCGATGCGCAGCCCCCAATTTTCCAGGGCTTTGCCCTTCCAGTAACGCGCCAATCCCGATTGGCTCCAGCGCTGATTCAGTTCCGCCAGACGCACGCGCATTTCCATCGCGCAGCGCACGGCGTTTTCCGAGTGATCCGGTTGATAGGAGGGCGCGCCGAACACGGCGAGGATGGCATCTCCCAGAAATTCGATCACGCACCCGTGATACTTGTCGATCAGTACGTTCATTTCACCAAGATATTCATTGAGCATTTCCACGACCGCCACCGGTGGCAGGCGTTCCGCCATGGTGGAGTAGCCCCGCAGATCGCTGAACAGCACCGTGACCACCCGTTCCTCGCCACCCAGTTGCGGCATCTTCTCGGTGCTGAGTACGGCGGTTGCCAGGTCATGACTCATATAGCGGCCGAAGGTTTCCCGGATGAATTCCCGGTCCTTGAGACCATGCACCATATTATTGAAGTGTTGACTCATCAAGCCGAATTCATCGTTACGCTTGAGATCGATACGGGTCGTGTAATCGCCGCGGGCAACGGCGGCTGCGGCATTGATGATTTTACTCAGCGGCGTGCGCACGCTGTGCGCCACGGCCAACGAAACCAGACTGATCAGAAGTACCGCAATGCCAAACACCAGCACCACCACGTTGCGCACCTGATGCTCCAAAATGGTGAGGCGGGAGACATGAACATCAGCGCCGACGATGCCGACGCTTTTACCGGTGCTGCTATAGATCGGCGCGTATCCGGAAAGGGTGGTGCCGAACTGATCCGTATAGGGCTCGTTCTCCACGGCGGGGGCGGCGAAACCTTTGAGCATCACCGGTATGTCGGTGGCATCGTAAGCCTCGCCGGGTTTGCCTTCCTCGCCGTCTTTGACGTAATCCACCAGGAACCGCAATTTGGTCGGTTCGTTGGTAGGCCGCAGGATGTAAATAGTCGCCACGTCAGGGTCGAGATCAGCCACTTCCTGAAACCGTTGTTTGATGGCGCGGTGAAAAGAAGAATTTTCGCCGCTGTCCAGGGGAATGGCGCTGACTTTGTCACCGTCCACCGAGGCGGCCAGGCTGCTGACCATGGCTAACAGGCGTTTTTGCAGACCTTGAATTTCGGCGTCCACGCCCGAGGCATAAAAGATAAAGCCGATCAGCAACAGGCAGACCAGCACGGTTCCCCCATAGAGTCCCGTCAAGCGCACATGGAAGCGCTGCCAGGCGCGCAATTTTATCAATGGATTGGCGTCGCCCGATGTCGAAGCGTGGGTGGTCAAGACGTCCATGGTTTCCCCCCTGTGGAAAACGTAACGGTGACCGATCTGGGTACCGCTCGAAGACCTGGAGAGTTTACCAGAATAGTAAGGGTCGAGAAGCCCTGAAATACGGTAATTACATAGACTTTCAGGAGGGGATTTATCCACCTCGGGGAGTTAATAACGAGCAATGATAAGATTGGGTGTCGATGTAGGAAAAAACGATAAAACCGCGATTGAATAGTTAGAATCAGTTTAAATGGAAGTGCCCTGGGCAGGTATTGCGCACCATGTCTCTTATTGGTGCGCAGCAAACGCTTGGAAAGAGCAAAAGCCGGTGCGTAATACGCACCCTACAATCGGTTGCTACCCACTATGTGTTTTGTTTGGAGCCAGGCAATCTCTTGGATATAGCAAAAGACGGTGCGTAATACGCACCCTACAATCGGCTGTTACCCACTATGTGTTTTGTTTGGAGCCAGGCAATCCTTTGGATAAAGCATAAAGACGGTGCGTAATACGCACCCTACAATCGGTTGTTACCCACTAGGTGTTTTGTTTGGAGCCAGGCAATCTCTTGGATATAGCAAAAGACGGTGCGTAATACGCACCCTACAATCGGTTGTTACCCACTAGGTGTTTTGTTTGGAGCCAGGCAATCCTTTGGATAAAGCATAAAGACGGTGCGTAATACGCACCCTACAATTTTTTAATTTGATACCATCTTACTTGCCAATCGAGAATACCACCGTTATCGCAGACGGGAAATGGGGTTGCGTAACAACATTGATCGGCGTCACAAACCAAGCGCAAGTGGCACGTAGGGTGCGTATTACGCACCAAGCGATACTGGCGCTTCAGTGGTGTGATGAAGCCGATTCTTTGCGCAGCGCCTTTCAGCCGCGGTTGTTACACCGTCTCGCACCCTACGCATACAGCTTAAATTGAGTTAATCTATGTTCTTGATCCCCAGAGCCATAGCCATGCACACGCAACCGGAATTTCTCACTTTACGCCGTCATCTGGAAAGTATCATTGTCGGGCAACACCAGCTGCTGGATCGGATCATGATCGGCCTGCTGACCGGCGGGCATTTACTGTTGGAGAGCGCGCCGGGCCTGGCCAAGACCACGGCGGTAAAGGCGGTAGCCAGCGGCGTGCACGCGGGATTTCAGCGTATCCAGTTCACACCGGATCTGATGCCCGCGGACATTACAGGCAGTGAGGTCTTCGATCCCAAGACCGGGGATTTTCGTTTTGTCGAGGGCCCATTATTCAAGGAAATCATCCTCGCCGACGAAATCAACCGTGCGCCGCCCAAAGTGCAATCGGCATTGCTGGAAGCCATGGAGGAACAGCAGGTGACCATCGCCGGGAAAAGCCATCGATTACCGGACCTGTTCGTGGTGATGGCGACGCAAAATCCCCTGGAGCAAGCGGGTACCTATCCCTTGCCGGAAGCGCAACTGGATCGCTTTCTACTGCATGTGGTGATCGACTATCCCAGCGAAGAAGAGGAATTTCAAATTCTGGAACGCGACCGGCGTTTACACTTCGGCGCGGACCAACAAGCGGTGGAGAGCCAACTGCAACCGGCCACCGTGTTGGCCGCCCGGCGTGAAGTCGCGGAGATTCACCTCGAAGAGAGCGTGAAACGCTATATGGTGAGCCTGGTTAATGCCACGCGGCATCCGGAAAAATGGTTACCCGACTGGCGCGACCATATCCACTACGGTGCTTCGCCCCGAGCCACGCTCGCCTTGGCCCGAGCCGCCAGTGCCCATGCCTATTTACAGGGCCGTGCCTATGTAATTCCCGATGATGTCATCGATGTCGCCGCCGATGTGCTGCGTCACCGGATGATTCTCAGCTTTACCGCCAAAGCCAAACAACTGTCGGCGAATGATCTTATCAAAGGACTGGTGGATGCGATCCCCGTGCCGTGAACATCATCATGACTCCGGCGCATAGGATACTGGAGCGGTGGACCCGGTATCGCCGGCGTTTTGGCGGCAAGCCCGCGCCGACGCATAGGCCCTTGCTGGACGACGCTGAACTGCAACGTCTGGCGCTTGTGACCCAACAGTTGCCGGAGTCCCTGTTCAGTTTTCAACAGCACAGCAGCCACGCCTTGACGGGCGAACATGCCTCGATTTATCGAGGTCGCGGCTTTGAATTTGAAGAACATCGGCCCTACCAACCTGGTGACGAGCCACGCTTGTTGAACTGGCGCTTGTATGCGCGCAGCGGTGCCCTGTACACCAAGGTGTTCATGGAGGAGCGGCGACCCCAGGTGTATCTGGTGGTGGACCGTGGTCCCACCATGCGCTTCGCCACGCGTCGGCAACTCAAGGTCACGCTTGCGGCGCGAATCGCGGTGTGCTATTTGCAATACGCGCGGTCCCTGGGGTTGGCGGTAGGTGGTTGCGTTTTGAATCAGGAGTCGCAGTGGCATGCCCCGGCCGCCGGCGCGCAGTTGACCCAGGGCTTGCTGGCGCAGCTGATCGCGCCGTGTACGCCGCTGGCCTTCGATGCGCCGCACGCGCATCTGCATTCGATCCTGGGACACCTGGCGCATCGGATGCCGGGCGGCAGTTTCGTGTTACTGCTCAGCGACTTTGCCGCGTTCGACGCGCAACTTGCCGCGCCGCTGTTACAGCAACTTGCCGCCCGACATACGGTACGTGCGCAGCAGATACTCGATCCGGTGGAGCAGCGTCTGCCCGCGACCGGTGCCTATCTGATCGATACCGGCGACGTAGCGCAGGAGTTGCGCATCGATGCCCGGGATCACACGCAGCGACAACGGTACCAGGAACTGTTTCAGCAACGGCAATGGGTGCTGCAAGCTTGTTGCAAACAAGCCGGCGTTGCGCTGCGCACCTGCAGCACCACCGATGACATTAGCACATGTCTGGAGCCCGGCCATGGGCGATAGCGTAATAATGGGCGGGACCTGGGTGGATATCGTGGCGCCGGCACCGGCCACCGAGGCGCTTGCCGGTGGCTGGTACGGGGCGTTGATGGCGTTATTAGTGATATTGGTCGCCGCGGTCGTAGTGCTCGGTAATCGACCGCGGCCGCGGGCGCGGCGCAAGTTGCGGCGCGTGTTGCGCGCGTCGCTGTCGCAGCAACGGGACGCGCGTCAGGCATGTCGGCGTATCGTGCTTTGCCTGCGCGAAGGTTTTGCGCAACCACAATTGTCAGACGTGGCATTCAGCGCGCGACACCAACCGGACTGGCAGCAATTTCTCATGCGCCTGCAACACTATTGCTTCGCCGCGCAAGCGCCGTCGCCGGACCAGTGTCGCCAGGCCGCGATCGACGCACTTGCCTGGCTCGCCCGGCGCGGGGAATCACGCTAATGGCGCAGCAGCTCGGTGCTTTGCTGGCGCTTATCCAGTTTCAGCATCCCGGCTGGTTATGGGCGGGCGGGGCATGGTTGCTGGTGCTGGCGTGGCTGGCGCAGCGACGCCAATTGGTTTCGTTGCGTGAGGTGACCGGAGTATTGGGCAGCGCGCGTTACCGCCATCCCCAATGGCCGCTGCTGCGCCATGCCGGTGACCCGGTCGCGCAACGCTCCGGTGCCGGCGCGGTGGTACGGCGCTGGTTGAGTTATGCGGTGTTGATCGCGACGCTGCACGGCGCGTTGGCCTATCCTTATGTGCCGGGTGCGCAACTGCCGATGCCCGCGACCTATCGCGATGTGATGTTTCTGCTTGATACGTCAATCAGCATGGTGTTGCGTGACTATCAAATGGCGGGGCAACGCGTGGACCGCATGACCCTGCTGAAAAGCGTGATGACGCATTTTATCGACGGCCTGGACGGAAATCGTATCGGCTTGATCGCCTTTTCCGAACAAGCGTATAGCGTGGTGCCGCTGACCGCGGATTACAATTTATTGCGTACCATGGTGCAGCGCCTGGAACCGGCGGTGCTCACCGGTCGCAACAGCGATCCGGGCAACGCCCTGCTTTATGCGCTGCGCCAGCTGGCGCGCCAAGTACCGCCGTCGGTCGCGGAAAAGCCGGTGCTGGTGTTGCTGACGGATGTCAACCGACCGCGGCGCGATGTCGATCCCCGTGCCGTGGCGGATTTCCTGCGCCGGCAGGGCTACCGCCTGCACACCATCGGCATCGGCGCCACCAGCATCGCGGCGGACGAAGCGCGTGCCGCCGGTTTGCTCTATGAACCGGCGAATATCGGACTGTTGAAGGTGATTGCCGCGGCCGGCGGCGGCGGTTTCTACTGGGCCGACAGCGCCGATTCCCTGAATGCCGCGATGCGGGCGATTCAAGCCGCCGAGCGCCGGTCCATCGACGGCACCGCGCACTACCTCAAGGTGGCGCTGTATCCCTGGCCCCTGGGCGCGGCATTGTTGTGGCTGGTGTTGGTGCAATGGTGGCCGTCACGGAGGGCGCCATGATGTTCGAAGTGACCGCGCTCGAATGGCGCGCACCCTGGTGGTTGGCGGTGGCCGGTTACCCCTGGTTGCTGGCGCTGCTGCATTGGCTGCGCGGTCGTGTGCGTGGTGCCGCCTATGCGGAGGCGTCGTTACAGCCATGGGCGCGGGTCACCGTTGCCGGCCAGTGGACGCCGCGTCACTGGTGGCGTCAGGTTCTGTTAGCGCTGGCCTGGGGTTTGTTCGGGCTGGCATTGGCGGGGCCACGTTACGCGCAAACCACCTATACGCCCGATCCGGCGCAATTGCCGGAATTGATGATCGTGTGGGACCTGTCGCGATCGATGACGGCGCGCGATGTGACTCCCGATCGCCTGGAACGGGCGCGGTTGAAATTACTGGATCTGAGCCTGCGCCTGCGCCAGACCAAGACCGGAGTCCTGGTGTACGCGGGCAGCGCCCATGTGTTGACGCCACCGACCACGGACCACGACGTGTTGCGGCATTTTCTCGCGTTACCGCGTTATGGCATGGTGCCGATCGCCGGATCGAATTTATCGGCGGCTCTGGAAGGCGCCCTGACCGCGTTCACCCCCGGGCAGACGCGGCGCGCGTTATTACTGGTGACCGATGGCGAGCTGCCGGCATTGACTGCGGCGCAGCGCGCAAACTTGCTCGCCACCGTTGACGCCCTGGCGCAACAAGGCGTGATGCTGCATGTGTTGGGTGTCGGCACCGAGGCGGGGGCTTCGGTGCTGGATGCGGATGGCGCCTGGTTGCGACATGCGGACCTGGAAGTGGTGTCCAGGTTGAACACGAAATTGTTGATGACACTGGCACGGCGCGGCAACGGTCGTTACGCGCCCCTGAGTGACGATGACGGCGATTTGCGCTTCCTGTATGACGCCGGCATTGCCCGGGCGGAGGCGGGTGATGACGGGCGTACGCCCAATGCCCTGGTGATGTGGCGGGAGCTGTATCAATGGCCGCTGGCGCCGGCGGTGCTGTTGCTGGTGTTGGCGCACTGGCGGCGGCGCTCGGGAGCAAGTTCGGCACCGGCGCTCATGGTGTTGGCGCTGGTGATGGCAAGCGCCGCGCCGGTGACTCCGGCCCAGGCGGCGGACGCGCAACGCCAGGCTTATCTGGCCTATCAGCAACACTCCTATCAGCGCGCGCAACAAGCCTACCGCCAAGTACCGGGTTATCATGGACGCATGGGCGAGGGTGCCAGCGCCTATCAATTGCAGGCGTATCCGATGGCGATTCAACAATTCACCTTGGCCATTCTGGAGGCGGACACGGATCAACAACGGGCGGATGCTTTGTTCAATCTTGCCAACTGTCATTACCGGCTTGATGCTTATGCCAAGGCGGTGACGCTCTACCAGGATGTGTTGCGCTACCGGCCGGATGATGCGGCGGTGGTGACCAATCTGCAACTTGCCGTAGCCATGCTGGCGCGCCGGGTCGAGCAGGACAGCACCGGCGGAACCGGCGGCCAGGGCCGGGGGCCGCGTGGCGTCCGCATGCCGGACGCCACGGAGGTCGCCGGTGGTAATTTATCGCTGGACGACCGTGCCCCGGACGCGCCGCCGGCGCAACCGACCCCGGATACCGCTCACGTCGCGGCGCAGGATGCCATGCGCGGTGCTTACCAGGCCCAGCCCGTGGTTTCCCAGGCGCAGGAGTTTGTGGACAGTGAATGGGTGTTTGAACCCACCACCGATGACAGTATGCAACTGCGGGCGGCAAATCTGCTCGGCGATGACAGCAGTTTGTGGCAGCGTGTATTTGAAGGGGAATTGGAGATCAGTGCGCCGCTGGACGCGCCGCGGGAAGTGGAGGCGTTGCCGCCATGGTAATCGACAATTGTCGGCTGTTGGTAATCGCGGCATGGCTGCTGCCGTTGACGGCTTGGGCCGCGCCGGCGCCATGTCAGCTCACGGTCGACGCCGGGCAAAGCCAATACGGCAAACCGGTGCTCCTGCAACTGACGCTCCCTGCCGGTCAGTTTGATTCGGATACCTTGGACTTGACGGCACTGGACCGGGATTTCGTCATCGAAAGTAACATCATTGCCCGGGCGCAGCGCGCCGGCGCCGACCATAGCCTGCGATTACGCCTGTATGCCCGGCGGCCCGGTGCGCTGCAGGTGCCAGCCTTACGCTGCGGTACCGGCACCACCCGACCCATGACCGTCGCCATGGCGCCCGCCCGGGACGACAAGGATCACAGCCTGATTCAAGTGACCAGTACCATCAGCGAGTCGGCGGTCTGGATCAAGCAACCGGTGCAGGTGACGATGCACATTACCGGCGCTTTCCGGTATGCGGGTTTCGACACGGAACCGGCGACTACGCCGGGCCTGGAAGTCGAGATGCAATCCCCGGTGCGCAGCACCGTGCGCCGTGACGGTCGGGAGCTTACCCAGCATCAAAGCGTCTGGCGGCTCTATGCGCTGCGCAGCGGCGCCATGCCGGTGCAGTTGCCGGCGCTCAAGTACCGGCGCGGGGGTACCGTGACCCATTGGTTTTATCCGCCGCGTGTCGATCTGCGGGTCCGGGCATTGCCCGCGTATGTGCCGGTGACGCTGCCGATCGGTCGCATCGCGGTCCAGGTGGCGTTGCCGGCGGCGCCGTTTTTATTGACGGGGCATCTGAATTTTCTGCGCATTGATATCACCGGCGCGGGTGCGCGCGCGCACGAACTGCAGGAACTGACACGCCAGTTGCACACGCACGGGGACCTGCAATTTTATCCGCACCGGCTGGTGTCGGCTGCGCTCCCGGACGTTGAATCCCGAGACGTTGCAGCGCAGCACGCCGCACCCCAGGACGGTGGGTCACAAGACGCTGAGCCGATGGCCAGCGCAGCCCGGAGCAGGATCAGCGCCGCCGGCCATGTCCTGATTGAACAGCCGTTTACTCCCGGGACCATGGGTCTGCTGGCGTTACCCGCGTTGCGCGTGCAATATTTCGACCCCGATACCGGCAAGATCGTCACCTACCGGCAAGCGCTGGGCACGGTGCTGGTGCTCGCGCCATGGGCAGTTTATCCAGGCGCTATCTTGGCGCTGATCGTGGCCGGTCTGGCGCTGCGCCGCGGTTATGGTGTTGCCGCGCGCCGAGTGCGTGTGTGGCAAATCTATGGTCAGGCGTTGGCGCGCCTCCGTGAGGCACAGACACCGGCGCAACTAACAGCGGCGTTGCTGGACACGGCCCGCGCCGAGGCGTGGCCGGAAAATCTCACATTACATATGTGGCTGTGCCGCTGGCAGCGGCATTATCCATGTTCGCCACACTTGGAAACGGCGCTGGTGGCGTTGCAGGCACAGCTTTACGGTGGCGCCGATGTCTCGCTGGCGGACATCCGCGGGGTGCTGCTGCATGCGTGTCATCAGCGTCTGCCCTTGTTGAAATTTACGGGTAAGCCATAGCGTTGTAGATGCCATTTTCATTGTCAATCGAGGATGGTACGGTTGGATGCAAGATCGCAAACCAGGAACGGGTGGTTTTTCCGGCGTGCATGATAGGCGCCCTGCAATCAGTGTTACTGCGTCTTCGGCATCGGCGTTTTTTAAGGACTTTTTTTATGTTTTTATACCCGGCACTTCGTACAAATCAGTCCGTTATACAAGTTGTTGATCTTGGGCGACGTACGCTTCCTTTTCACGGTATTCCCGCCTAAAATGATTATCTTTTGAGCGCCGGACGAACGGGACTTCCCGGAACGTACGTTTGCCGAGGGATGCTGCAATAATGCTATGTTCGAAATGCGAATTTTCCAATCCAGCGGGCATGCGCTATTGCGGTAATTGCGCGGCGCCGCTGGCCGCGCTTTGCGCCGCCTGTCAGGCGGAAAATCCCCCCCATTTCAGGTTCTGCGGTCAATGCGGTCATGCGCTGTCACCGACGGTTGGCAACGACGCGGCGGTTGGCGGGCCTGGTCCCGGGCAATCCAATCCCCCGCCACGCCAGATTGCCAATGTCCTGGAGCGGCGGCAATTAACCGTGGTGTTCGTTGACCTGGTGGGCTCGAGCCAACTCTCCGAGCGCCTGGACCCGGAAGACCTGCGGGAAATCATCACCATTTATCGCGATCGCAGTCATGGCGTGATCAGCCGCTATGGCGGCCACATCGCCCAGTACCTGGGCGATGGCATTCTGGTCTATTTCGGTTATCCCGTCGCGTCCGAGGGCGATCCAAATCGAGCGGTGCGTGCCGCGCTGGCGCTTATCGATTCTTTTCAAAAACTTGAAGTCACGCTGGCGCAGCGGTATGGCGCTGAATTAAAGGTGCGCATCGGTATCCATACCGGATTGGTCGTCATTGGCGAGCAGTCATCCGGGGAAAACGATCGACTGGCATTGGGCGAGACACCGAATATTGCGGCGCGTTTGCAGAGTCTCGCGATACCCAACGGCGTGTGCATCAGCGGTATTACGCAGAGTCTGCTGGGCGGGGAGTTCCAGTGCGTCTCCCAGGGCAGCCAGGTACTCAAAGGTTTCTCGCAGGAAATGGAGCTGTTCAATGTAGCGGGGGAAACAGACTTTCCGTTGCGCCAGACCACACGCTCGCAAAAAGTGACGATTCCGCTGATCGGGCGCGAACAGGAATGTGGATTGATGCTCGACCGATTGGAGCAATCCCTGGAAGGCACGGGGCAGGTGGTCTATGTTACCGGCGAGCCCGGCATCGGCAAAACCCGGTTACTGCGGGAAGTACACGAACGCCTGTCCGTCGAACCGCATTTCTACATTGAAATTCAAGGCGCGTCCCATTACCGGAACAGCCCGTTTTATGCGGTCACCAGTTATCTGAGCCGCACCTTCAAATTGAGTTACGGACTGAGCAACGATCAAAAGCTGGAAAAAATACAGGACGTGTTCGCGCGCTACGCGCTGGGCGGCGCCGAGGAAATGGCGATGGTGTGCGAACTGCTGGGCGTGATGCATGAATTTCCCGATGTCGCCGGCGCGGATGCATCGCCGCAGATCCGTAAACGCAAAACCATCACCGCGTTGTTTCATTTGCTGCAGAAAATGGCGGAAGGAAAGTTTCTGGTGATCGTCGTCGACGACGTGCAATGGATCGATCCCTCCACAATGGAATTAGTGAGATTAATGGTCGATCAGGCGTCATTGTGGAGAATGTTCGTACTCCTGGCGTTTCGCAACGATTTTCAGTTACCCTGGAAACCACACTCCTACCTTACGCACATCAGTCTCAACCGCCTGTCCCGCCGGCAAGTAGGGCGCCTGATCAATGCTACTGCCTCAGGTAAAGCCTTGCCGGAAGAACTGTTCCGGCAAATCGTCAGCAAGACCGACGGCATCCCCCTGTTCATCGAGGAATTGATGAAAACGATTCTGGCGTCGGGTAAGTTGCAGGAAAAGGGCGGCCGGTATGAATTGTCCGACGCGCTGTACGCGCTGCAAATTCCCGCCACACTGCAAGATTCCCTGATGGCCAGCATCGACAAGCTCGGTGATGAAAAAGAACTCGCGCAAATGGTCGCCACGCTGGGCAGGGAGTTCATTTATAGCCTGTTGCGTGCGGTGGTGCCGATGGATGAGGAAAAACTGCAAAAACAATTGGCGGATCTGGTGGACAGCGATTTGCTGCAGCAACGGGGACTGCCGCCGGAAGCTTCTTACTGTTTTCGGCAAGCCTTGTTGCAGGAAACGGCCTACCAGTCACTGTTGAAAAGCACTCGGCAAACCTATCACAAGCGCATTGCCGGCATTCTCCGGGATCAGTTTCCGGACAAGATCCAGAGTCACCCGGAGGTGTATGCGCATCACCTGACCGAAAGTGGTAACAGCAGCGAGGCACTGCCCTATTGGCTGAGCGCTGGGAGAATCGCCGTCGGCCGCTATGCCAATCTGGAAGCGGCCGAGCATCTAAACAAGGGCCTGGAATTGTTGCGGCAGCTTGCGGATTCCGAAACCTACGTGCGCCAGGAATTGGAATGTTTAACCCTGCTCGGGTATGCATTGTCGATGAGTAAGGGTTATGCGGCGCCCCAGGTGGAAAAGGTGTTTTCCCGTGCCAACATGTTGTGCCGGAATGTGCGCGAAATCTCGGTGAAATTTCCCATCATGGCGGGTCTGTGGCGTTATTACTATATCCGGGGAAATCTGGTCGAGGCGCGGCAGTTGGCGGATCAGTTGCAGGCGCTTGTCGATGCGCAATCGAAGGACACCCTGTTGCGCATTGAAGCCGATCGCATTATGGGGTGTACCCTGTTCTGGCTGGGCGAGTTCGCGCCGGCGGACCGGTATCTACAGGCCGGATTACCCGCGATCCGTGAAGCCGCCACCACCCAGGTCTATGCCGGACAGGATTACAGCCAGGACCCGCTGGTGGCGAATCTCTCCAATGCGGCGCTGGTCAAATGGTTTCTTGGGGAGCAGGCAGTCGCGCTGGAGCTGACGCAGGAAAGCATCGCGCTGGCCCGGGCGATCCAGCATCCGTTCAGCATCGCTTATGCGTTGATTTTTTCCGCGATCGTTTATGAATTGGCCGGCGATCAAAAACAGGCCAGGCAGTTGACGGACGAAGCCTTGCGCATTTCCGGGCAGTATGGCTTCAGTTTCTGGTCGGCGTTTGGCGACATGATGCACGCATGGTTGACCAGGAACGGGGATTTGTCAGCCGCGCTCCGGAGTTTTGAGGCGGCGTTGGCATCGTTCCGGCAAAGTGGCGGAGTGTTGGCGCAGACCTATTTTCTCAGTTTGTTGGCTCAGATGTATTTGCAGGCGGCGCGTCACGATATGGCGGATGCGACCATCGAAATGGCGTTGGCGGTGGCGCTGGAACATCAGGAAAAGTATTTTTATCCGGAGCTGCTGCGCATCAAGGTGTTGATCGCCGAGGCGGCGGGTGGCGATGCTTGGGGGGTGATTACGGACTGTCTGACCACGGCCCGACAAGCGATCGACACGTCGGGCGGCGTGGCCCTGGCGGCAAGATTACAGACAACCATCGAAAGCTTGAATGATCAATCAATACCCACCCGCTATCATTGACCCATCCGAACCGGAATCCGTCATTTTTTGATGGCTGATGGCGGCGCCACGACAGGTTCCGGGAAAACGTGTAATACCAATGGTAGATGCGCGACAAATATCGCGTCAAAGTCATTCGGTTACTCACCGCCATGTCATAAAAGTGTAAGAACACCATTGTATATAAAGAATATATTGACGCGGACTGATATACGCACAGGGATGTAACTGCGGTATACTGCCGGCCCGCGGTTGATCCCGGCCCGTGCCGGCATGCAGGTTCGGAGTCACTGATTTCTAAGAAATCTAACCGCTGTTCACCTGAAAATTGGCGTTACGGGCATTTGATTTCGCATTAGGTCAAGTAAATATTCCAAACCTATAAAAAGAATCGATACCTAAGACTCATTCAAAAGGTGTAGCATGGAGCTCAACATATTCCGGCAGGAACTTATTCCAACCAACAGGGATTTATGCGCGCCGGCGTGTGCAATCATATAAGGAAAAAGGCGGTGAATTCGCGGCTCTGCAGTGAATGCCATGGTGCGCCGTCTTGTTTTGCGTTCAGGATAAAGGGTTACTGAGCGGTCCGTAATCTAGGGAGTATGTCGTTTGAAGTTGTGGGGGAGTAACAGGGTACTATTGATTGCCTTGCTGTTGGCTTGCACACCCGTCGCCGGTGTCGAGCCGGGTATCAATATCACCGATTTCGACCATATCACCACCGGTTTCCCCTTGACCGGGCAGCACTATGTCGTCAACTGTGAAGATTGTCATGTGGGCGGCGTATTCAACGGTCTTACCAAAGACTGCAAGAAATGTCACGATGGCATCAAAGCCACCGGCAAATCCGCCAACCACGTCGCGACCGAAGAAACCTGCAGCGTGTGCCATGATACGGTGGGTTTCGGCAATTCCGCGAAAATCGATCACAGCAGTTTCAGTTCGAACTGCATTACCTGCCACAATGGTATCGTGGCCGCCGACAAACCGTCCACGCATCCGGCGACCACCAATCAATGCGGCTCATGCCACTTGACCGTTTTGTGGAAGCCGGTGCCGTTCGTCGATCATGACCAGGTGTTGGGGGCATGCGTGCAGTGTCACGATGGCAATATCGCGCGTGGCAAGAACACGGATCACATTCAATCCTCGGACGCTTGCGCCAATTGCCACAGCGTCTCGCAATGGAAGCTGGTGCGCCTGGTCGATCATACCCAGGTGCAGGGTGATTGCGCGCTATGTCACGACGGCGCCATCGCCATCGGCAAGGCGCTGACCCATGCGCCGACCAACGACGACTGCGCGGCATGTCACGAGGTAACGGTATGGGTACCCGTCATTGCCGTGGATCATCAAGCGGTAACCATCGGTTTG
>JAHECY010000219.1 GCA_024641505.1 Gammaproteobacteria bacterium | reverse complement strand
CGACGATAGACCCTATGGCGGTGGCCCAGGCATGGTCATGCGGGTTGAACCGTTACGTGATGCGCTGCATGCGGCCAGATCGGCTGTCACTGTACCGCCGCGAGTGATTTATCTGTCGCCACAAGGCAAACCCTTGACACAGCAAGCTCTGGCCATAATGGCGGAATTACCCCGGTTAATCCTGCTGTGTGGCCGTTACGAAGGTATCGACGAGCGCTTGCTGGAGTCTGAGGTCGATGAAGAATGGTCAGTCGGCGATTATGTATTAAGTGGTGGCGAGTTACCTGCGATGGCCTTGATGGATGGAATCATGCGCTTACTTCCTGATGTATTAGGGGATGCCGATTCTGCAGCTCAGGATTCCTTTGTCGCCGGTCTGTTGGACTGCCCGCATTTCACCCGCCCGGAGATGATCGATGGCAAGCAGGTGCCTGCGGTCTTATTGGGCGGTGACCACGCGGCGATTGCCCGTTGGCGGCTCAAGCAGGCACTGGGCCGGACCTGGTTGCGTCGCCCTGATTTATTGAGTCACAAGATCCTGGGCGCAGAACAGCGTGCCCTGCTCGAGGAATTTATTGCAGAACAGGCGACAATTTCAGGAAATTAGGTATAATGCGCGGCTCTATTGCTGGAGTACGGTCATGAGCAACATAATTGAACAGTTTGAAGCGCGCCAAATGCGCAAAGAAATTCCGGATTTTGGCCCGGGTGATACCGTGGTAGTGCAGGTAAAGGTAAAGGAAGGCGATCGTGAGCGCGCCCAGTCATTTGAAGGTGTGGTGATTGCGGTACGTAACCGGGGCTTAAACTCCGCATTTACCGTGCGCAAAATCTCCCATGGTGAAGGTGTCGAGCGTGTTTTCCAAACTCATAGCCCGGCAATTGAATCCATCAGCGTGAAGCGGCGCGGTACCGTTCGTCGTGGCAAGTTATATTATTTGCGCGAACGCACCGGCAAGTCTGCACGTATCCGCGAAAAGCTTTCTGGTACCAAACCAGGTGGCGATACCGCGAGCGATACACAAGAATAAACTAAATTACTTTTCCGGGTTATACAAAACGGGTAACGTTGCAAAACGTTACCCGTTTTTGTTTTGCGGGATAGTTAACATAGATTGCTGCCAATCATGGCAGCGCAACGAATTCGCGTTAGAATTATCAGCAGACAGGTAGCATCATCTAATTATTGAGGAAATATTATGAATCGTAAAATACTTTTGGTGTGTCTGAGTTTGTTGCTCACTGGTTGTGCCTGGGTGGAGTTAACCTCACAGGGTCAGCAAGTTCGCGTCGTCAGTGCTGCTGACGCAGCAAGCTGCGACAAATTGGGACAAACAACCGCATCGGTGGCTGACAGCATTGGTGTCGTCAAACGCCGTAACGACATCATCTCCGCCAATTTGGAAAAACTGGCACGCAATACAGCGGCAGAGATGAATGGCAATGCCATTGTGGCGGTAACGCCGATCGAAGATGGTAAGCAAAGTTTTGACGTTTATCACTGTGCACACTGAACCACATACCATTCGGGTCATCTCGCCAGTGGGCGTGTTAGCCGTGGCTTGTGTAGCGGATAAAATTGTCAGTCTGGATATAAAATCGCGAAGCAATACCAGGAATCAACATAGTGATTCAACGACTAAACAAATTTCCATGGCGCTCAATGCCTATTTTATAAATTCCAAATATCATTTTCGTTTGCCATTGCAGTTACATGGCACGCCATTTCAGCAGCGGGTATGGCAAGCACTACAAACTATCCCTCCTGGCCAGACCCGCACGTACGGTGATCTGGCCAAGCAGCTACGTAGTAGTCCACGTGCTGTTGGCATGGCCTGCCGCGCCAATCCTGTGCCGGTGATCGTTCCGTGTCACCGGGTTATTGCGGCCAATGGTCTGGGCGGGTATGCGGGAAAAACCGCAGGACGCCAAATAGCGATCAAGCGTTGGTTGTTGCAACATGAAGGTGTCAGGTTTGAGTGATGCCGTTAGCGACGCTGCGCATAGTCCGTTAATCGCGCGGTTCCTCGATACCATGTGGCTGGAGCAGGGA
>JAHECY010000049.1:12391-29281 GCA_024641505.1 Gammaproteobacteria bacterium | reverse complement strand
CTTAGTCCGATCATCTATTGCATACTGCACCTACGCGTGACAGCGGAATTACTCGGCATATTCATAGTGACATCTTTATGCTTCTATCACCGGAGCAAGTACAGGAAAAATAATTCGCGTTTTCCCCGATAGCCGAGAACGGCTGGCACAATTGCCAAACGCAAACCGCTGCTTACCAACGCAAATTGATTCTAGAAATTCCCCGGTTCTTTTCCGCAACAGGGTTGACGGAAAAGAGCCGGGACATCATAAATTGCACACCGTCAAGCGTTACACGCCATTATCCTTGACTTGACTGTGCGTTGATCGGGTGTTTGGTGAATCAGTTAGGATTTACCCATTCGCCGGTGCGTTGCGCGTTTAGCGCCAAGTCGCCGCCCCACAATTGAGTGGCAGCTCTTGATGAACGGCTCATACCGGCAAGCCCCCAATATGGCATTAGCTTCGGTTGTGTATCACATTTGGCTAACTTGGCGGCTTCTACCACTAAAAATGATTTGTGCAACGAATCACAACCGACAACCGTAGCTCCCCGGAAGTTTTCGCAATTGTAAGCACTTGTGTCCAGCTTATCGTTTTTTACAAACGCGGCGATGTCGACGGCGCTGCCGTTCTTGGGAGAGCCCACGACCCAGGTATAGGGTGGCGGTTCTTGAGCACCCTTGCCTCTGGCATCCAAAAACTTCCCATTATTATAAGCCTCCCAAAATTGCTCCTCGTTAAGGTACACGACTTCAGGCTTGCCGGTGAATTTGAACTCACCGGTACAACCGGTAAGCGTCTTGTTATTGCCGATGCGTCCGTTTAATACCCAAGCGCTCGCGCCATAGGAGCGCAGATCATAGGCCAGACGCAGAGAGGCTGCCAGCCCGGCGGCGCCTTTGTCCCAGCCGCTGACTATTGTTATTTCCTGCTGCTCTCCCGCGATTGTTGTCAGCAAGGCCTCCCACTGCTCTTTGGCAAGCGGAAGTTTCGGCTCTTTGATTTCGATAAGCTCGCCCGAGATGGTGACTGTCCCTGGTCGCCGAATACTCTTCCAACTCACCTTGCCGCACTCCGGAGCGCCTTCCTCAACCAGCTTGATAAGGCCGCCCCTGGGTTGTTCGACTAAAATCGAATCAGCCAATGCCAGACCTGACAAGCCGCCAAGCATGCAACAACCGATGATTTTCGGCGCAACCGATTTTGATAATTTCATCTGTGACTCCCCTCTGAATAATTTCTCCAATAATAAATTTGCGATAATCAAAGTATCGCGATGACGATGGAAATTACTGCGCGTTAACGGTAGCACGATGACTTGTTTCGGAAAAGTGGTTTGGCCATGGCCTGCCTTAATCTAACGCACAGTGACGGAAAGCCGCCGGCAACAACATGAACATTTCTTAAGAGAAAACGCAGCATGTAGATACGAAGAGATTACCGAAGACAGGCATAGATATTATGTACGTAGATACCACTTTTAATGGCAAAAAATCGTAGTGCTGTGGTGATGGTTGGTGATTATCTGGTTCAATGCACTGATCCGACGCCACGTGTTTCCGTAATGACGGGTGAAATCACCTGACGTGCGTCATTGCTCCTTGGACAACTGCAGATGCAGGGTACGGCGCTGCGTCAGACCCGGCTAGGCGTGTCACTGATCCACTCCGCAAGGATTTGTCCGGCGCAGCGACTGGTCAACCCATGACGATTAAAAATATATTCAGGGGCGCCATATCGCCTCGCCAGATATTGAAAACGCATGCACTCAGGGCGTTGTGAAGATCGGTCGCAACTGCGCGGTCATTTGTGATGCCGGCGTCGGACAAGCACCATCCGACTTGACCACATTGCGATAGCGAAAACTGACACAACAGGTAGACGCGCATTCAATATCGGATGCCGGAAACACGTCACTACAATAGGTATCAGTGTTCACATCACTGCGTAGGTCATCCGCGTTCACGGTCAGGCAGCCGGCTTCATAGTCGCTATAGACAGAGTTATTGCATCCAGAGCTGGAGCCTTCATAAGAACAGTGAAAAACGCTGCTTTTTTGTCTTCTTCATGAAAGCAGGCATTGAGCAGCGCGCCCAGAACAGCAAGGAATAAGACCTGGAAAGTTGAGAAAAAAGCTTTTTTCATGGCATGTACACTCGTGGTTTCCCGGAAAGTATAGTAAAAAAGATGAAAAATGGCGAGCCATCACGACGGAAATTATCATGTTCAGAGATTATCGCGCGTCTTCGCTTTGACAAAGCTCCATACCTCTTCAGCCATTTCGATATCATGGTTCTGTTTGCCGACGAGCAGCTCGTAAACAGCCGAAAACTGATATTTGACACTGGGTTCGACGTGCCCGCCACCCGTAACCTTGTAAAGCGCCACAGCGTGGTTGGTGAGGTCGTTATTGTAAAGAAAACTTTTAACTGTTGACTGATCTACTGCTGATTTATTTTCAAAATCCCGCTCCTGTGCCGCCATGGCAATATCGTTAACGCCGAGCCAATAGTTGACAGAGGCGTCCGTCGACAGGACCGTACCACGCCCGATATCCTTGCCGGAAATCTGGCCACCTTCATACGGCACCAAAGGATCTGCGGTGCCGTTCATGAATAATACGGAGACGGCTTGATTCATGGCGCTACATTCAGAATCCGCCGCCATGGCCGCCACCACCGAGGCCACCGCTACAACCAGGTCCGGTGCTTCCAACGCCAGACGCAATACCATCAAGCCACCGTTGGATATGCCGTTGGCATAAATACGCCCATGGTCTATGGTGTAACGTTGATCAATCGCATCAATGAGACTGCGCACGAAACCCACATCATCGGTGTCTGGATTGGTGCCCGCATCGGTACGGCAATCATTCCAGCCACGCTCGTCATCGGAACCACGTTCGCCGCTAGGGACGGCAACGATGAATTTTTCCCGATCGGCAATATGCAACCATTCACGAAAAGGCGCCGGCTTGTCATTTTCACCTATCACCTGATCGGCACTGCCCCGGTGACCGTGAAACAACAGCACCAAAGGAACATTGCCAACTGGTAGATCCTTGGGCAGATAGAGATGGTAACCGCGTGTCAGCCCCTCGTGGACAAGTATATTGTCCTTCACAAGCGTGCCCTGCAACTTACCGTGGTCACGCCTTGGCAGGCACGCAATGACAGCACCGACGAGCAGCACACCCATAACCGCCTTGAAAACCACTTTTTTCATATATACTTCTCCTGCCGCTGGAAAAGGCATACACGGTTAGAATCTGAGAATGGAATGGTAACCTACTTTAGTCATCCCGTGCCGTTGCAAACGAGTTGCCTGGTCGCAAGGAATACCGAAGCAAAACCGGACACCCGCTCATGAGAACGCCTAAATAGATAGCCCTAAGAATAGCCGGTGGCACCCATTCAGCATCGGCTGTCTCAATCGGTCACCTCAAAAAATATTTATTAGGAAAATAGCATCGAGTGAACCGCGTAATAATCTTCCTGGTCGTTAGATTATTTTGCGATGCAAATTATTTTTTTAATTATATACAAAAGGACATACGTCCGGCCCCAAAGCACTAATGTGTACCGCCAACACTCCTTATACAACCCCGATTGTTTCGTCACACATACGCGTACGGCTCCTTATGGCAACATATACTCAATCACTGGTGAGTTTTTTCGGATTGGTTATAAGCACACGTATACAAACGTGAGTTGACTAATCCACCAATGGTTCAAACCAATCAATTGATATTCCCGAAAATAATTAATTTCAAGTTAACTTTCAGTGACTAGCTTCCCGTACGGCGGTCCCGGATCGAAGCTCATGCGAGATGTCGGCATGTAATCCGTGCATATGCATGCCTGTTAAACAGGCAATAATATTTTTAATTGTGATGTTGGTTACCATGTACTAAGGAGACATTATGAATGTTCGTATCACTAACAAACTGACACTTGGTTTGTCTTTACTATTTTCGCCCATGCTCGTCAGCACCAACGTTTATGCGGTGGACGCGTGGACGATAATCGATAATTATACCACCCACCCGCCGTATCAGGACGACGGTGCGCCGCATAGTGATTATGGCGCCGACATCGAAGTCGACAGCCAGGGAAATCTTGTGGTCACCGGCGGCTGGAATTCCGTGGTCGGTGGTGTCGCGTGGAGTCGTTGGGATGCCTCTAATTTCTTCGTCGGTAAATATGACAGCGCCGGCAACAGATTGTGGCTCAAAATGATGGATACCGGTTGGAATGTTCATGAAGTGGGAATTTCCGTGGAACTCGACCGCTACGATAATATCTATGTGCTGGGTAAATCGGGTGGTGACATTGCCAATACCGGTGCTACGGTACAAAAGAATACGCCTTTTATCGCTAAATTTGACCCGAATGGCAATCTGATATGGATTCACCAATTTGGTGATGGCTCATGGATGGTCCAGGGAATGTCCACGGACAAGTATGGCAACAGTTACATCCTCGGCACAATGCTCGACTCGGTCAATCAAAAACACAACATATTCGTTCGCAAGTATACCACCACGGGCTATGTCGCATGGAATAAGGTTTTTACGACGCCACGCATTGATCTAGCGAACGCCATTGTCATCGACAAAAATGGTTGGTATGTATATGTGGCCTACACCACGGATGACGTTGCCACCGTGACCGGCGGCAACTGGAATGATCTGATGATAAAGCGCCTCGGTAACAGCGGCACTGAAATCTGGGAACGACGGTATGCAACGCTCTCCCCCGATTCCGCCAGCGTCCTTGCCGTCAATCAGTACACCAACCAATTGGTGATAGGAGGGACTTCTATAGGCAATATATTGGACTATACCGCGCCAATCAACGTCGGCCAACGGGATACCTTCGTTGGCGCCGTTTCCATTTTTGACGGCCGGCCACTATGGGTTCATAAAGACTATGCGATAGAACATGGCGCTGTTGGCATGTCAGGGATAGTTATCGACAGTGCC
This sequence comes from Gammaproteobacteria bacterium, assembly GCA_024641505.1. GTDB lineage: Bacteria > Pseudomonadota > Gammaproteobacteria > SG8-11 > SG8-11 > UBA6920. The sequence goes on along the minus strand of JAHECY010000049.1, from coordinate 24,315 downwards.
GGCGGGATACATATCACCGGAAAATATGGCAAGAACAGCACCAAGGAATTTGGTTGGGGTAACGCCATTCACTACACGAAATACGACGCTGCCGGGAACCTGGAACGCATCAATATCATGGGCACCAACGGCACGCGCGATATCGCCGGCGGTGTCGCAGTTGATAGCGCGGGTAGCTTTTATCTCACCGGTGGCGCCAAGGGGGATCTCAATGGTGTCCCCAGTGACGCCAATATAGATGAATCCGACTTGTACATAACCAAGAACATGCCTACGCCCTAAATGGAAATCGGCCCAGGCGGGGAAATAATTCCCGCCTGCGCCTCTTTACCGCAGCATCAAAAAGCAACTGTAAACATTAGATTCTTACACATTAACCGTCTTTGACAGTTGCATACCTGGCACACGAATGTGACCAATGGTGTACTTGGCAAATGGATCGATGCGACACCGAAAGGCCTGCCCCCCTTACCCTTTGCCGCTTGTTAGACCGCCATTTTGTTCAGTAGCAAAACTTCACAATAAATTCATACACAGCGCGCCCCACGGTCCGATACTTATAGTCGAGCATGTTCCGTCACGGCTGGATCACTAGCCAAACGCTGGCGTAACTTCACAACACTCCAGACTGAATCTTTTCCTATGCCAAGTAATCCGGATGTATTTCAACCCTTGCGAAAAACCGGCATAACCGGAGGCAATTTCCTGTTTTTGCTGTCCAGCCTATTGCTGGTGGCCCTGCTTTTTCAGTACCTGGCGACCCAGACCAAAGCGAATCATCTGAATGAAGTGACCAGCAAGTTAAAAACGGTGCTGGACACTAACCAAAAGGCGTTACTGCTTTGGGCACAGGACCATGTTCAAACCGCTTCCTATATCGCCAACTCTCAGGAAGTAGAAGACGCAACGCGTAACCTGTTAGCGGCCAATACCAGCCATGCGTTTCGCCTGGAGCAGCAACAGTTACTAAGGAATAAACTAGCCTGGCTATACAATGTCGGCAGGTATAAAGGCTTTTTTCTAATTGACAGAAATAATTTCAATCTCGCCTCCTCCCGTGACGAAAATGTGGGAAAGGTAAATCTGCTGACAAATCAGCCGGACAGATTAGCTTTGCTTTGGTCGGGCACCGCTCTCATCAGCCGCCCGCAGAAATCAGAAGTTCTTCTGAAAAACACCGAGGGTGAGATGGTATCCGGCTACCCGACGATGTTCGCAGCCGCCCCCGTATTGGGCGCCAACAACACGGTCATCGCCGTCTTTATGTTACGGCTGGACCCTAATGAGGAGTTTTATCAGCTGTTACAAAGTGCCCGCCTTAGCAAAACCGGTGAGAGCTATATATTTGATCGCTATGGATTGATGCTAAGCAATTCGCGGTTCATGACGCAACTGTGCGCCATAGGCCTACCGGACAACTGCAAATATTCAATGTTACACGTGACGATACGTGATCCCGGTCACGACCTGACTGACGCGCATGCCGTTACCGGACAGAATGCCAGTTGGCCGTTGACCCGTATGGCCGAATCCGCGGTACGCGGCGAATCGGGCATGGATTTGACGGGTTACCGTGATTATCGTGGTGTTCCCGTAGTTGGCGCCTGGTTGTGGATTGACGAACTGTCGTTTGCGTTGGCTGTGGAACAGGACTTTTCGGAAGCCTCTTACTCGCTTGATGTAAATCTAGGTATGTTAAGGATTATGGCAGGTGTAGTTTCCGTCTTGCTTGTCCTGGTCACGGTGTTAGCCGGCATCAGCAATAAGCGATTGCGTAATTCACAGTCGCGCCTGCTGGGACTGGTCGACACGATATATGACGCAGTAATAGTCATCGATGGGAAAGGTCTTATTGAAAGTGTTAACCCCGCGGTTACGAAATTGTTTGGCTACACCGCGGATGATCTGGTGGGTAACAATGTCAAATGTTTGATGCCGGAAGCCTACGCCAGCAAACACGACACTTTTTTACACAGATACAGCGAACAAGGCGAGAGAAAGATCATCGGTGTTGGGCGTGAGGTTTCCGGCCTGCGCAAGGACGGTTCCATCTTTCCCATAGACCTTAGCGTGTCGGAACTGGTTTTTGACACCGATCGAATTTATACCGGAATCATCAGGGATATTTCGGATAGAAAAGAAGTGGAGCTGAAGATGCGCAAGGAAAGAGAAACGGCGCAGAACTATTTGGATGTGGTCGGCGTAATGTTGCTGGTGATCGACAAAGATGGAAAAATTGTGTTGATCAATAGGATGGGTATCTACTATCTGGCGAGCCAGGAACAAGACGTGATTGGCACCAACTGGATAGACCGGTTTGTCGCCCCAGAAGATCGAGCATCTATCCGAAACCAGTTTCAACGCCTGATGTCGCATGACGTGAACAGCGGTAATGCGCAACCCAGCCCGGCTGTTGAAATGAATGAGTACTCTGTTGTTTCAACAGACGGAAGCCAACGATTGATATCCTGGAGAAATATCGTACTTACAGACTCGCAAGGTGAAGTAACCGGCATCCTGTCATCAGGCGAAGACATTACGGAGCAACGGCGCGCGGAAGCGAGCATGAAAAGATTGAATGCAGAGCTTGAAATTATGGCGCTGGTTGCTAAGCAAACCGATAAAGTTGTCGTGGTGGCGGATGCAGAACGTAAAATACTATGGGTTAATGAAGCATTTTCGCATGTCTATGGATACAGACTCGCTGAAGTAGCCGGCCAGGACGCCGTGGAAACGCTACTGGGAACGAATGCGGAACACGGGACATTAAATCGAATTCAAGCGACAATGGGCTGTGGCAACATGGTTGCTGAAGAGGTGCTGAGCCATGACAAAACAGGGCATCAGCGCTGGGTTTATTTGGACATTAACAGCGTACTGAATATGCAAGGGCAAATAACGGAATATGTCGCTCTGGTCCAGGACATAACGGAACGCAGAACCATGGTCGCGGAATTGCAGACTGCCAAAGATGCCGCAGAGCAGGCAAATCGTACCAAATCCGAGTTTCTTGCCACCATGAGTCACGAAATTCGCACGCCCATGAACGGCGTGGTGGGTATGATTGATGTGCTATACCGTACCAGTCTTGACACCAGACAACGTGAGATGATCAATACCGTGAAGGACTCAGCTGCCGGATTGCTTACTATCATCAACGATATCCTGGATTTTTCGAAAATCGAAGCTTCCAAACTGGAACTGGAAAATACGCCGGTAGAACTCACTGAAATTGTCGAACTCGTGGGTGAGACCTTGCTTCCCATATCGGAAAAAAGCGGCGTCGAACTTCTGACTTACTGCGATCCGCAACTACCGAAAATACTGGGGGATTCCTCCAGAATACGTCAGATATTATTTAATCTCGTTGGCAATGCATTGAAATTTTCCTCCAATATGTCCAGACCGGGAAAAGTACTGGTAAGCATAGAGCTAGCGGGTATTCATGGCACGACGGCGGATATTTGTATCTCGGTGAAGGATAACGGCATCGGAATGTCGGCGGAAGTGCAGCGGCAATTATTTTCACCCTTTACCCAGGGCGAGAGCTCCACTACCAGGAGATTCGGCGGCACCGGTCTTGGTCTCACCATCTGTCGGCGTTTACTTGAACTTATGGGTGGTGAAATTCACATGCACAGTCGCGAAGGCGAAGGCAGCACATTTATCGCGAACTTCTCGCTACCCATGATAAAATCCGACGTGCAAACACCGGATGCAGATTTACAGGGTGTTTTGGTAATATTTTTCGCTATCGAACAACCGATTGCGTCCTGGCTTTTGGGCTATCTTGCTGTTACGGGCGCCACTGTTGCCAGAACTAATGACCGGTCAGAATTGCATAAGTTACTCAACGATCACGGCGCCAAAGGTGGGCGTCGAGTGGTTGTGCTGGATGATCCCGGTCACCACGCAGTGGCCGCCTCAATACCGGTTGACGTGGGCATAAATCATCTGGCGTCCATCACCGGCATCGTGGTGTTCGACCGCTTCCTCAGTGGCAAAAAAATTGGGCGGGTGGATAGTACCGTCACCGTGGATTTAAATTGTATGCGCAGAAACACGTTTCTACGTGCGGTATCCATGGCCGCGGGTCTCGAAACGCCGGAAAAACATCCACAAGAGGAATTCCCGGCAGCTATCAACAAATACGAGACCAATGCAAGATTTGCCGGCTGTTTTGTCCTGGTCGCGGAAGACAACCGAAATAATCAGAAAGTTATTTTACATCAACTAGGCGTTATCGGATGCGCTGGTGAAGTCTGTGATAATGGGCAACAGGCTCTGGAGCTGTGGCGGAGCGGCGCCTATGATCTATTGTTAACCGATTGTCATATGCCGATAATGGACGGTTACCAACTGACCCGCGCCGTGCGCCAGGAAGAGCAGCCCGGCGCAAGAATACCGATACTTGCCATCACTGCGGATGCTCTCGTGGGTACCAAAGAAAAATGCCTGGACTCGGGCATGGATGACTTCCTCACCAAACCGATGCAAATCGACGAACTGAATAAAAAGCTTGAACAATGGATGCCAATAAAGGGGCCGGGCCAAACCTCATTCACACCATTGGGATTGGACGCAGAACATCAAGACCGTCAGCTAACCTGTCCACAACAGCCAGCTCGGACAGAAACGCCGACGGGGGCAATCAACGCAACCGCACTGGCTTCAATTCTAGGCTCGGAGGATTCATTAATATTGAGCACTTTCTATCTGGATTATCTCGAACAAGGAAGAAACGATATACAGCGAGTGATTCAGGCCTGCCAGCAGGGAGATGCCGCGACCGCGGGCAGGCTTGCCCATAAATTGAAATCGTCAGCCAGAACCATCGGCGCTAATGCGCTGGCTGAGCACTGTGAGCAACTGGAAAAGTTGGGTAAATCCGGAGTAACAACAATTCTCGACGCGTCGTACCAACGTTTGCCGGACGCTTTTTCCGCTGTTGAAGCATGGATAATGGACTATGTCGCCCGTGTCAACGCAGGCGGTTAACATCCAGTAACGGCGCTCAACATTCGTTCAGGAGGAACTTGAACTTGATTTAGCCGGTTCCTCGCTGAATACCCATACTTGCTCATATTCCAGAACATTTTGCAGATCTATGGCCCGGTTGATGATAAGACGGGTGAGCACCTGATGGGTGCTTAATAAAAGCAACCCGTCCTTGGTTCTCAGATCACGCGCCAGGGCCCAGCCTGGCTTGAGGTCTATCACCGACACCGCAATTGCGTTTGGTGGGAGCACAGAAAGGTCCGGAACCGCCCCATTTTCCTGCGTCATATCGATATCTGTGCGACTGCGACTGCTCGCCGGACCGAGGTGCAGACCTCGCCGGCTTTCGGCAACGGCCTCAATCTCATCCAGATCGGTATTAACATTGAGATATTCTCCGATATTTCTCAGAGAAAGATGTTCACTCAGAGCGATTTTGACCTTTTCCAGTAGTGTTGCGGGTTTAGTAGGCTTGACCATGAAGCCGTTTACATCGAGTCTGATCGCAGTGCGTAACACGACCGTATTGGAAAATGAAGTCAACACGATAACTCGCGTATCCTTTCTTGCGGGAAGCTGGCCGGTGCGGATTTGTTTGAGAAATTCCAGACCATTGGTACCAGGCATCTGTATATCGCTGACAATTAGATCAATTGGGTTTTTATTCATAAACGAGACGGCGTTTTTCACACTCGCATGATCGAAAACATTTTTAAAGCCCAGTTCACCCAGGATCTGTCTTATCACCCGGCAAATAAAATTGTCGTCATCAACGATCAGTATTGGTGAACTATAGAGTTTATTTGTATCAATCATGATATGTGTTTTTAGCGTCTACAGTAATTTTGTGATATGCGGATTTACGAACTGCCGATGGGAAATCAAGCACATCGCAATCCATCGTTGCCTTAGTATGTATCGGACGTTGACGATTCCCTTAGAGCTTCGTTAACAATTATTAACGTGATGACAACGCCTGCCGATCCATCATGGATGGGCGTGTTGTCCTTAACGAGCGTACCCTGCAACTTAACTATGGTCGCGCTTTGGCAGCCGGACGGTAACGGCGCCGGAAAGCGGCACACCAACAATCACGGAAAAACCTTTTATATAATATGCGTTTAATCCATCGCTGAGAAAGGCATACTTGGCCGTAATTCCGAAAGTAATGGTAATCTATATTAGCCATACAGCACCGATGATCCAAAAGAAGGAATTCCGATGAAAGCAAACCGGGTTGTTATCGCCGTTGCGGGCTCATTCTGGATGGCGACCGCCTCCGCCGGCGGTTACGGTATCAGCGTGGCGGGGGCCACTGAACATTGGGTCAAGGACACCCGCGCGGGTGAAAGTCACACGCGCCACACTTCGGGATTCAATTTCGTACTCGATCCTTTTTTCGACAGTCATCACCGGCAGGCTTACCTGAAAATCATGGGCTACCGCTTGACTGTGGGGCAGGAAGTCAGCCGCAGCGCGGAATACGGCGGTATCACCTTCACCGGCACATCCGTGCTGCAGAATTTCGCGTTTCGCCTGGTACAGAGCGATGCCTTTCGGCTGTGGCTGGGCCCGCAACTGCGGTTGGTCTATTACGAGGTGGATGAAAGGCACAATGGCACGCACTACACAGGCGACACCGTGGGCGGTGGCGCCGGCATCGTCGGCGGCTTCGATGTGCTGACCGGCGGCCAGGTGGGTTACAGTTTAAGCTTCGGCGTGCGCCGCACCAGTTACTGGGGCGGCATCGATGCCTATCGCGCCGACACCGGCTACGCGAGCAGCTATTACCTGGAGGACATCGACCACCGCGCCAATGCCCTGTTTCTGGATGTTGCGGTGATATTTTTGTCCCGTTAAGCGGCAGCAAACCGATAACCAGGCGACCATGAAACCCACACACTCGATTATTCCGTTTGCGGCGTCTTGCCGGGCGTGGCCGTCGACCGGGTTCAATGAAATCGTCAAACGGGAAATCGAACAGCTGGATCGCGCGTCGCTACCCCTGCAACAGGGCATAACGCGGGGCAGTTACGTAACTGATGAAAAATTCTCGGCCATGATTCTCGGTGCTGCCGACGATCAGGATTTCTTACGCGTCAAAGCCGGCATTTTTTATCGCAGCATCATTGCCGGCTGCAATTGCTCTGATGATCCCACGCCGACGGACAGCATTGCGGAATACTGCGTGGTTCAGCTGATGATCAATAAAGACACCTTCGAAACAGCTATCACACTCATCACGGATTAAAAACGTGGCGCCGAATCCCCGCCCTACATAGTCACCCGCGGATAGACAGCCGGCTCGATGCGGTAGGTCACCAGATTCTTGTCGAGAAAAGGGTTGCGGCGCATGTGCATTTCCATGATCACCAGGCCATTCTTCGCGACCATGGCACGAATGCGTTCGATGTTCTCCATATGACCCGACTGATAAATAATACGTCCCTTGGGGCTGAGATAATTTTTCACTTCCGCGAAAAAACGTTCGTGCACCGGCCACATGGGATGATCCACCGCCTTGGGGTCCTCGGGATAATCGATGCTGTTGATGATCAGGCTGAAGGTTTCCCCCTTCTGCAGGGGCGCGAATAAGTCTCCCTGCCGCACCTCGATCTTATCCTGCAATTTATAGTATTGCACATTGTAGTTTGCGCTGCGCACCGCATCCGGACCCAGATCCGTGGCCACGATTTTGTCCGGCAAGCCGGACCAGGCGGCGAACAGTGATTGAATCCCGGAACCGGTGCCCAGATCCAGTACCGTATCACCCTTGCGAAACTGCAGGTGCTCCAGCAGGAATGCACTCTGAATCGACGGCATCACCGTTTCGCCGAAAATAAACATCGGCTTATCGTTGACGTCTACCCGGTAATACAAGGGATTGTCGATCACTTCGCCCACGTACACGATTTTCACATCGTTATCCGTGAGAATACGTTCGGGTTGACCGCGCGTCGCGGGGGCCGGCATGCCAACGCAGGCGCTATAGAGCAACACCGGCAATAGGGCTAGAATAAGGCGGGGTAGATTTTTTTTTCGGGTCATGGAATCGACATTTTCAGGTAACGGGAGCTGGTCATTATAACGATAAACGACACCGCCCAACACCTGCTCGGTGCCGGGGCCGCCCTCGCTTCGGCCCTGTGCTGGGCCGTTTCCGCCATGCTGTTCAAGCAATTGGGGGCGCATCTGACGGCTCCCGCCATGGCCCTGGCGAAAAGCCTGATTGCCACGCTCGTGCTGCTGGCACTGGTTTTCCCCTCCGACCTGCACCTGGGGCAGCATCATGCGATCCTGTACCTGGCGCTTAGCGGAATTGCCGGTATTGCCTTGGGCGATACCCTGTATTTCGCCACGCTGACGCGCCTCGGCGCCCGACTCACCCTGCTGATGGGCACCTTGATTCCCCTGGTCACCGCCCTGGCCGCCATGGTGCTGTTCGAGGAATACCTGGCGCCCACCGCCTGGTTGGGCATCGCCATTACCCTGGGAGGCATTGGATACGTGTTGTGGGAACGCAATCCGGACGGCAGCCGACCGCAACATCTGGGCAGCGGCCTGGTGTTCGCCCTGGGATTCGTGATCGCCAATACCGTGGGCATTTTACTGACCAAATCCGGCGTGGTGCATATGGGCAGTCTTGAGGCCACCCTGTATCGGGAGGCGGCGGCGAGCTTCGCTCTGGGGACGTGGGGAGCCATCGGTGCGTCGCTGATGTCCTGGATGAAGCCACTGGCAAACCGGCGTTTGTGGTTACCCTTACTCACGGCCGCGATGATCGGCACCTTCCTCGGCACTTGGTTCTCGGTAGCCGCGCTGAAATATACCTACACCGCCGTGGCCGCCACTCTCAACGCCACCAGCCCCTTGTTTATTCTGCCGCTGGGCTTCTTTTTCGCTCATGAAGCCATCAGTCGGCGCGCCTTGGGAGGGGCCCTGATTGCGGTGATCGGCATAGGCTGGTACTATTTCAGTGCGTTATGAGTTGTTATTGCCTGGATAATTTTTCAATTGCAGACCGCTGGCGTCACTGCCGAGTCATTCCCCAATTGCCATAAGAAGGAACCCTCAATGTTGTTGATCCGCGCACTTCGAATTTTACTCCTGAGCCTGTCCGCCATTGCCGTCACCGCCCACGGCGAGGAACTGGAAGTACCGATTGGTATTTCGCCGGTGATGAGTTCCGTGGGCGTATTCATTGCTTTGGAGAAAGGCTATTTCAAGGAACAGGGCATCAAACCGGTAATCAATCCGTTCAAGGCGTCGGGCGCCAAGATGGTGCCATTCCTGGCCACCGGCCAGCTGTATGTTGCCGGCGGCAATATCAATGCCGGCATGTATAACGCCATCGCCAACGACATTCCCATTAAGATCGTCGCCGACAAAGGCACGGTCACTCCCGGTCATGGCTATCTGGCGCTGCTGGTGCGCAAGGATCATGTGGATGGCGGTCGTTACAAAAGCTTTAAGGACCTGAAAGGCTTCAAAATGGCGGTTACCGCCAAAGGCGTTTCCCAGGAAATCGTCACCGAACGGTATCTGAAGGCCGCGGGCTTGAGCCTCCAGGACATCGAACTGGTTACCCTCGCCTATGCGGATATCAATATCGCCCTGGCCAACAAATCCATCGATGCCAGCGTCCAAATCGAACCGTTCGTATCCGCCGCGGTGGATAATCAGTTTGCGGTGCGGGTGGCCGGTGACGACGATATTTATCCCGACCAGCAAAGCGCCGCGATCATGTTCTCGCCGGTGTTCATGGAAAAATATCCAAAGCAGGCGCAAGGCTTCATGGTAGCGTACGTCAAGGCCCTGCGTGACTACAACGATGCTTTCGACAAAGGCAAAGGCAAGGAAGAAATCATCAGCATTCTGACCCGCCACACAAAAGTCACCGATGCCGGTGTCTACCAAAAAGTGGTGCCGGTCGGCCTGCATCCCGACGGCAGTCTCAATGTGCAAAGTCTCAAGGACGATGCCGCCTGGTTCGTGCAACACGGGTATCTGGACAAATTGCCGGACTTCGACAAAATTGTCGATTCCCAATATACGGAGTTTGCGCGCACGCAACTCGGCGCCTACCCGTGAGCGCGCGGCGCTTGAACCCGACTCCCCGACCGGGTAGTCTCCCGTGAAGCAATACCGGAACTTGCACAAACCACCTGGAAAGTGACGGGAGAAATACGGCAACACCCCCTCACTTCCTGAGCGACGGCGACATGACGGGACACCCGCAATCTTCGATGCCCGGCCAGAAGATATCGATTCAGGCATCTCAGCTCGGCAAAACCTATGAACATCCCGCAGGCAGCGTCGTTGCCCTGCGGGATCTCAGCTTTCAAGTGCATGCCGGTGAATTTTTTTGCGTACTGGGCCCAAGCGGTTGCGGTAAATCAACCCTGCTGCATCTGCTCAGCGGCCTGGAATCCCCCAGCACCGGCGCGGTCACGATCAAGCCCACATCTGTCGGCATGGTATTCCAGGAACATGCGCTGTTTCCCTGGATGACCCTGGAACGCAACCTGAGCTTTATCCTGGATCAACAGGCACCGGCACAGCAGGCGGCCAATCGGCAACTGGCGCGCAGGTGGCTGCAAAAAGTCGGACTGGAAAAATTTCAACACGCTTACCCGCACCAGGTGTCCGGAGGCATGCGCCAACGCGCGGCCGTAGCCCGCAGTTTCGCGGTGCAACCCGCACTGCTGTTGATGGACGAGCCCTTCGTGCACCTGGATTATCAAACCCGCATGCAACTGCAGCAGATGTTGCTAACGCTGTGGCAGGAAGTCGGCTGCAGCGTGGTGTTCGTCACCCATGACATCGAGGAAGCGGTATTGTTGGCCGACCGACTTATGATCATGAGCCGGCATCCCGGCACGGCCAAAACTGTGCTGCAAAATGATCTGCCACGGCCACGCCATTTGCTGGATCTGAAAACCAATGCGCGTTTCATTGATCTGGTCGAGCAAAGCATCGGCGTGATTCGCGACGAATTGCAGGCGGTGGACTAAAGCACTATGCGCATGAAAGATTTCGCCATCAGAACATTGGCACCGCTCGGCGCGTTTCTCCTCTGGGAACTGTGCAGTCGCAGCGGCCTGCTGGATGCGCGATTTTTTCCGCCACCCAGCATAATCTTGTATCACCTGATCATGATCAGCCCCGGCGAAGGCATTTTCCGTGACATCGGCGCCAGCTTGTCCCGTATCGTCCTGGGTTACAGCGCCGGTTGCGGCGCGGGCATTGCGACCGGCATGGTAATGGGATTGTCGCGACGCACGCGCGACTTGCTCTACCCTTTGGTTGCCATGCTGTACCCGATACCGAAAATCGCGGTATTGCCCCTGATCATGCTGATCTTCGGCATTGGCGAGATGTCGAAAATCATGGTGGTGTTTATCGGCAGTTTTTTTCTGGTACTGATCAACACCCTGCACGGCGTTGTGGGCATCGCCCGCATCCATCATCAGGTGGCGCGCGTTTATCGCATATCCCGGCGCGCCTATCTCCGGCATGTGGTACTGCCCGGCGCGGCACCGGCGATTTTCGCGGGTTTAAAGCTGGCCATCGGCTATAGCCTGGTGATCGTGGTGGCGGCGGAGTTTTCCGGTGCCGATGCGGGCATCGGCTATTTGATTTGGCAGTCCTGGGAAACGTTCTCCCTGAAATCCATGTATGCCGGCTTATTCGTCATCGCCCTATTGGGTGCGTTGTTCGCTTACGCTCTGGAATGGCTGGAACGGCGGTTGATTCCCTGGCGCGATGATCGGGACACCCGGGAGCATCATGACGCGTAGGGTGCGTATTACGCACCGGCTTTTAATGCAGCAAGCAACTCGCCTCGTCAAGAGCGACAGCGGTGTTTAATACCCGCCCTACGCGCGGCGCAACCACCGCAGCGGCAACAACGGTGCGTAATACGC
>JAHECY010000049.1:0-12291 GCA_024641505.1 Gammaproteobacteria bacterium | reverse complement strand
GTATTACGCACCGGCTTTTAATGCAGCAAGCAACTCGCCTCGTCAAGAGCGACAGCGGTGTTTAATACCCGCCCTACGCGCGGCGCAACCACCGCAGCGGCAACAACGGTGCGTAATACGCACCCTACGCGCGGCGCGAAGAACGTGATGCCGCGGCACATCATGACGCGTAGGGTGCGTATTACGCACCGGCTTTTAATGCAGACAGCAACTCGCCTCGTCAAGAGCGACAGCGGTGCTTAATACCCGCCCTACGCGCGGCGCAACCACCGCAGCGGCAACAACGGTGCGTAATACGCACCCTACGCGCGGCGCGAAGAACGTGATGCCGCGGCACATCATGACGCGTAGGGTGTGTATTACGCACCGGCTTTTAATGCAGCAAGCAACTCGCCTCGTCAAGAGCGACAGCGGTGTTTAATACCCGCCCTACGCGCGGCGCAACCACCGCAGCGGCAACAACGGTGCGTAATACGCACCCTACGCGCGGCGCGAAGAACGTGATGCCGCGGCACATCATGACGCGTAGGGTGCGTATTACGCACCGGCTTTTAATGCAGACAGCAACTCGCCTCGTCAAGAGCGACAGCGGTGTTTAATACCCGCCCTACGCGCGGCGCAACCACCGCAGCGGCAACAACGGTGCGTAATACGCACCCTACGCGCGGCGTAACCACCGCAGCGGTGACAGCGGCGCCTAATATGCCTCGGTATTTATTCAGCGCCAGGCGATTCCGCGGCACCACAAACAAACGCGCTGACGTGTGAGTTTTGCGCCAGCGCCGTGCTCACCGCCGCAACAAAGGAATCCGGGCCGGCGATATAGATATCCATTTGCTCGAGGTTCGGCAGCAGCGCCGACAGTCCCGCCAGCCACTGTGAAGCCGGCTCGGTGACGGCGTGATAATCGATATCGTCCAGCGCATCGGTCCAGGAACGGCACAGATTGTCCAGATAGAAATCATTGCGCTCGCTGAACCGGAACAACGACATGTGCGGCGCGTTGTCCACGGCCATGGCGTGCTCGATCAGGCTCTTGATCGGTGCGAAACCGCAATCCATGGCCAGAAACAGCAGCGGCCGGGCGGAATCGTCATCGAGCACGAACTCTCCCTCGGGACCGGTGACACGCAGATTGCCGCCCTTGACGTTCCCCACCTGCAAAAACCGGTAAAAATCTTCCACGCCGAGGCGGCTCACATGAAACTGCAGGTTGCGATCATCGCAGGGACAAGACGCCACCGGCAAGGTTACGGTTGCCTTCGCGCCATAGTGCAACTGCACGCTCTGGCCGGCAAAAAAACGCAGGCGATTGGTGCGCGGGGTCTGCAGGTGTAACAAGGCGATATTTTCGCTCAACGCATCCACCGCCTTGACCTTGGTCACGATATCCTGCCGTGGCAGTTCCGCGGCGGAGCCTGCCTCGTGAGCTTCGAGCACCATATCGGTGACCGGTGTGTGCGCGCACATGAGAATATAACCTTCGGCCTTTTCCCACTCCGAAAGGCGATAATCGAAGTGGCGGCATTGCTGCGCCTGTCCGGAAATCACCCTGGCTTTGCATTTTCCGCAGTTGCCGTTGCTGCAGCCATAGTCGATCGCCAGGCCCTCACGCAGCCCGGCCTCCAGTATGGAATCGTTACCTTCCACGAAATATTCATGCTCACTGGGCATGATACGTATATGCGGTGCCATAATCTGCAATGCTCTCGATTGTTGAACCAGTGCGCCGGACGCCGCCGGCGCGTTCAATAGCACATCATCGTGCGCGCGCAACCAGCGATACACACGCGCCCGCAAAACCTCATCACTGGTATCGGCCACCGCGGGCTCCGCCAACAGCGCTTTCAGTTGCGCCAGAAAATTGCGATAGCTGCCGATTTGATCATGGGCCTGCAACAATTCCTTACTCAGCTGGCTGACGCGCGCCATCAGCACTTCCGGTTCCGGCAGAATTCTTTCCAGCAGGCGTTTGCCGAACGCCTTGTCCTGGATCTGCCGCACCCGTTCCACTTCTGGATTATAGTCCAGAGAGACCGCCGGATAAGCTTGTGCCAGATCGGCAATGTCGATCATGCCCTCGAACGTCGTCAACTCGCCGGATTTAATGCGCCGCTGCAGTTCGGCGCGGCGCACATTGACCAGGCGCGCGGCTTTCGCGACGGCAAGCAGATGTTTGGAGGCCGCCATAGTCACTCCCATTTGAACAATAATGAACCTAGCCCCAGGAACACCACGATCATCACAAGCAAAGTGATCACCTGACCGGAGACGTCCATCAATGTGGCGCCGTCGTTCATGATGGCACGCGCGGCAGTGATCATATGGGTCAAGGGATAGATCTGGGCCAGAGCTTTGGCGAAGGGGTGGGCGCCTTCCAGGGAAAACCATACGCCGGAGAGCATCATCATCGGCCACGACACCATATTCAGGATACCGTCCGATAACTCCTCGCTCTTGAGGCGCGAGGCAATCACCAACCCCAGACTGATCAGACTCATGGCGCCCAGGGTAAACACCACAAACAAATCGAACACGGAACCGCGCATGAAAAAATTCACCGCCAGATCACAACCAAGGTAAACCACCAGGGTGATACTCATGATGATCACCAGCCGCGACACCACTTGCGCCGCCAGGAATTCAAAGGGTGTCAAAGGCGTGGCTTTCAAGCGGCGCAGCACCCGGTTCTTCCGGTAGCGCACGATCACATAGCCGATGCCGTACAGGCAACTGAACATCATGTTCACCGCCAGAATGCCGGGTAACACCCAGTCAACATAACGGATCTTGTCGCCATGCACCACTTCCCGTTGCGCCGCCGCCGCCGCCGCCGGATCGCGGCCCCCCAGCAGCAACCGTTCCAGGAAGTAACCGTTGGGCTCTTCGGCGTTGACCCAGTAACGCACCGGTGCGGCGCTGGCATCGAGCGTCATGTCCAGTTGATGGTGGCGCACTTTATCCACAGCGCTGTCGAGATCCGTGACCGGGATAAATTGCACATGCCGCAACTTCAGGAAATCAGTGACGCTGCCGTGCAACGCCTGTTCGGGATACACACCCACCTTGAACACGTCGGATTTTTCACCGGAAAATAAAAAGGTAAAACTGAATACCAGCAGCACCGGCAATACAAGATTCCAGCCCAGGGCCGCCCGGTCACGCACGAATTCCAGATTACGGGCTTTAACAACTGCGATAAAACGACGCATAATCAATCCTGTTTGTCGTCGCGGGTCAATTCGATGAACAAATCATCCAGGGTGCGCGCCCGGATTTCCAGACGCCGCAAGGGTACCTTATATTCCAACAGAGTTTGAATGCTGCCATGCACGTCATCCGTATGAATGTGCACGGTATTGTGTACCAGATAGATCGCCAGGGGAAACGCTTCCGTGGACACGGTGAAGTCCTCGGCCGGCAAGGTCAGGATGGTGTCACTGAAATGGCTTTTCAACAACGCCGCCGGCGAGCCATCGGCGATAATCTTGCCCCGCTCCATGATCGCGATACGATCGCACAAATGGTAGGCCTCTTCCATGTAATGCGTGGTCATCAACACGGTCTTGTTACGCTGTTTGATGGATTCGATCAAAGCCCAGAATTTGCGGCGCGCATGGGGATCAAGACCGGTGGTGGGTTCATCCAGAAAAATCAGCTCCGGATCATTGACCAGGGCGATGGCGAGAAGCAGGCGCTGCCGTTGTCCGCCGGACAATTTACGATTGTCACGTTGCAACAAGTCGCCCAGATTGCACATGCTGATCAGTTCGTCCATATCCATCGTGCGGCGGAATAAACCATAGAATAATTCCAAGGTTTCCTTCACGGTGAGAAAATCCTGCAACGCCGTTACCTGGAACTGCATACCCGCCCGTTGCTTGAAATCCTTGCCCAGCGGCGCTCCGCAAAACAAAACCTGGCCGGAGGTCGCATTTTGGATGCCCTCCATGATTTCAATCGTTGTGGTTTTACCCGCGCCGTTGGGCCCAAGCAGGCCAAAACATTCACCGCGTTGCACCGCTAAGGTAACGCCATTGACCGCTTGTACCCCAGGGAAATGTTTCACCAAGTCCCGCACTTCCATTATGGCGGATCCTGGACTATTTTCGGATGTCATAGCGACTCATTCCCGAGTTAAAGTGATTACCAATTGCGCAGCAAAACCTCATAATCTCCCGGATTTCCGGTAACCACGGCTGTTTGCAATTTCGTCCTATCCGTACCAAAATTGTGAGCCGGCATCTCTCCGGCCCCGGAGGACAGTAAACGGATTATGGTAACACGTCGTTGGTTTTATATGGTTTCAATCCCGTTATTTTTTTCCAGCGCGGCGCTGGCGGAAAAAACACCCGAACCACCACTGGTCGCTTCCCATCATGAGCGATCGCGCAAATGCTTCGAATGCCACAAGGATTCCCAGGACCCCGCGTTCAGCAAGATCGTGAAAGAAAGCTGTATCGAGTGTCATCCCCAGGGCTGGTATAAAGGCAAGCTGGATGCGTTAATGAACGAACCCGCGATGCCGGAAGCACACCCGCTGGCCAAGGCCTCCGGCCAGGGCCCCGGCATGAATGTCACCATGTATTATGATCAGTCCCGCTTCGGTGACGCACCGAACCCGATGGTCACAATTCCCGCCGGCGCATTCATGCGCGGCACCGATAACCGGTTACCCGACGAGGGCCCGCAACATACGATGACCACCAAAGCGTTCAGCATCGACAAATACGAAGTCACGAATCTGCAATACTGGAAGTATGTGCAATCCGCCGGCGCCAATGCGCCGCGTCATTTCGTCAACGGCGCGCCGCCGCCCGGCAAGGTCGATCATCCGGTAACCTATGTCTCCTGGTTTGACGCCAAACGTTACTGCGAATGGGCGGGCAAACGGCTGCCGACAGACATCGAGTGGGAAAAGGCGGCGCGCGGCACTGACGGCCGCACCTATCCCTGGGGCGAGGAATTCAGCATCGACCGGGTGAACTCGCCGGTGCGCTGGGCGAACTTGAATCAGGAAGGCGACACCACGCCGGTGGGCGCTTTTGCCGGCGGCGTCAGCCCCTATGGCTTGTACGATACCTCGGGCAATGTTTGGGAATGGACAGCGTCCCTTTACGAAGCCTACCCGGGCAACAATCGTAAATCCGAAAACTATGGTGGCAACTACCGAGTGCTCAAGGGCGGTTCCTGGTGGGATTGCTCGTTTTACCAATGCGGCATTTCCGCGCCGCTGTACAACCGAAGTTTCTTTCATCCCAAAACGGTCAACAACAGTTTTGGATTTCGTTGCGCCAAAGATGCCGATTGAAGCCGCCGCCGGTATAACCAGAGAATAAACTCATGACATTAAAACAATTCGGTACTCTCGCCTTGACCCTGGCCGTGCTCGCTGGCTGCGGTAAACACGAAGACACCGCCGGCACCGCGGCGCCGCCGCAAGGCGCAAGCGTGGCGGTCCTGCAGGTACCCGGCATGATCCACATTCCCACCGGCGAGTTCATCATGGGCAGCGATGCAGTGGACACCACCGGCAAGTCCGAGGAATTCGGTTTTAACGAACCCTGGTACCTGAACGAGCATCCCAAGCGCAAGGTGAACCTGGACGCGTTTTACATGGATCAATACGAAGTCACCAATGGCCAGTTTAAAACCTATCTTATGAACACCATGAAAGTACCGCGTGACCAGCTGTTATTGGGTATCGAGCGCATGGGCTGGGCGGAGAACACGTATCCGGTGCGTAATGTGCCCTGGGCCCAGGCTAAAGCCTATTGCGAGTCTCTCGGCAAACGCTTACCCACCGAGGCGGAATGGGAAAAAGCGGCGCGTGGCCCCGACGGCAATGAATTTCCATGGGGCCAGGAATTCAAACCAGAGGTGCTCAATGCCGGCGGCGGCGAGTCGGACCTGATGCCCGTCGGGTCCTATGAAAACGGTAAATCCTTTTACGGCGTTTATGATATGGCGGGTAATGTCATGGAGTGGGTGGAAGATTGGTACGATGCCTATCCCGGCGCCGAATACCGTAGCCAGCACTATGGGCAGAAACGCAAGGTGGCGCGCGGCGGCAGCTGGGGCGGCGTCGGCCATTATGTCATTCCCCATTACTTTCGCGGCGCCTATCGCTACAGTTTCCCGCCGACCGGTTTCTACAACGACCTGGGTTTTCGCTGCGCCATGAACCCCCCGAAATTAGGCGGCACACCGTAGGGTGCGTATGACGCACCCCACATCACAGGTAACACTTTGATGTAAACGAAACTTTTCCATTGAAATCAAACGGTGCAGCACGCCGTAGGGTGCGTATTACGCACCGGCTGCCATGGCTCAAACGAAGTCTTCGCACTTGCCGAGCGGTTATTACGTGCCATATTCTTTATCTAAACGAAGCCGCACCCTGGAAATTAAGCGGTGCGTAATACGCATCCTACGCACGAGTGATTCATGAACCCGAGACGCGCCCCAGGCAACGCCACTCTGCTAACGATACTGCTGTCATTACTGCCCCTGCCCTGCGCCGCAGACGCGGAATACTTTCAAAGTTTCCAGGACCCCCTCAAAGGCGGTGGCCTGGGCCCGGCGATGATCACCGTGCCCGCCGGCAGCTTCACCATGGGCGATCCTCACGGCGACGGCCTGCCCGATGAGATACCGCTGCATAAAGTGACTATTGATCATGAGTTCGCGATCGGTAAGTATGAAATCACCTTCGACGAATATGACCGCTACACCGCCGCCACGAGCCAACCGCTGCTCGCCCCCTATCCGCAAATCGCGGACTGGGGCCGCGGCCAGCGCCCGGTGGTCGGCGTCAAGTATTTCGACGCCGTGGCCTATTGCGCCTGGCTGAGCCGGCAAACCGGCCATCGCTACCGACTGCCGACGGAAGCCGAATGGGATTATGCCGCCCGTGCCGGTACCCAGACCCGCTACTGGTGGGGCGATGAGTTGCAACTGGACAAAGCCAATTGCTACAACTGCAGCAGCAGCGGTGAGGAATCCCTACGCACCACGCCGGTCGGCAGCTTCCCCGCCAATCCCTGGGGCCTGCACGACACGGTGGGCAATGTCTGGGAATGGACCGCGTCGTTGTGGACCCAGAATTACACCGGCGAGGAATTACACAGCGCGACACCTGAACAAGTGAAAATCCTGCCCAACTATCTGGAACAGCGCCAACTGGCACTGCGCGGCGGCGCCTGGAATTTGCTGGCGCGCTTCAACCGTTCATCATCGCGCTACTACGGCGTCGCGCAGTCGCATAACAACAATCTCGGATTTCGGGTGTTGCGGGAAAAATAGCGCGGGGTCAGGTCCTTCAGTATTTTTACGTTGCAACGAAAGACCTGACCCCGCTATTCTGCAACGGTCTACCCACCCAGCCCTAACATCATGATAACACTAACGTAATTCCAGACATTTCCACTCGTAAAAGCGTTAATGAATGTACGTGATTAGCCGCTATACCTGCAGGAGCAAAGCGGTTACCAGCGGAGTTAGACGTGTATGCGCATTCATAAAAATATGTTGTCAATCCTCGCGTTATATTCAGTTGTGATCATGGGCTGCAGCAACTCACCGGCACCCAGCGACGGCGGGCCAGCGACGACTCCTACCGTGCTTTACCCCACTAACGGCGCACATCTCAATAGTCTGACGCTCGACATCTACGGCACCGGCGCGCGGGGAACAACGGTAACGGTATTTTCCGCAAAAGATGTCATTCTTGCTTCCACCGCGGTACTGGTCGATGGCACCTGGAGCCTGCCCGGAACGACCGTTGCCGAAGGTGTCTACCATATCTTTGCGCAAGCCAGCGGCAAAGGCGGCGCACTCAGCGGTTTTTCATCTCTCATCGAGTTTACCATCGATGTCACCATACCGGCATTGCCCGCCGTGGCGGACGCGGTAAGCGCCGCGCCGCTCAACGATACCTCGCCGATCCTCAGCGGTACTGCTGAACCTGGCGCCTTCCTGGCCATCAGTATCGATGGCGCCACTGCGGTCAATGTCGCCGTGGATAGCGCCGGCGACTGGAGCTATCAATCTGCGACGGTACTGACAGAGGGCGCTCATCTCGCCTCAATCCTGATTACCGATGCCGCCGGTAACGCCAATCCCACTGCCTATACGTTCGGCTTTTCCGTTGACGTGACCGCACCGAATATTGTCGCACCTGCAGACCAGGTGACGAATGCGCAGGTATTGTTGGACACCACGGTAACGGACACCGGAACATTGACCTATTTGTGGGAACAGATCTCCGGCACGGGTACCATAACCTTTGGTAGCGCGAACAACGAAGACACCCAAGTGAGCGCCGACCTCGATGACATTTATACAGTGCGCCTGACCGCCACAGACAACGCAGGCAATACCGCCAGCAGTGATATCACCGTTACCTGGGATACCTCACCGCCAACAGTCAACGCCGGGGGAGACCTATTGACGCAAAACCCGGTTTCCCTGAGCGCCAGCGTCAGTGACCTCAGCACTATCGTGTCAACCGTATGGTCGGTGCAAAGCGGTCCCGATGCGGGCAATCTTGTCGGCAATGCCAGCTTTACCGGCACTGCCGCCGGTACTTATGTGCTGCGTCTCACCGCCACGGACCAATTTGGTTATAGCGCTTTCGATGAAATCAATGTCGTGTGGCAGACGGTTCCCAACGCCGCTTCCCTATACCCCAACAATGGACGTAACTGGAATGATTATGTGAAAAACAATGGCAGCAATGCCATGACCGCCTCCGACACCGCGTGCGCCGGCACGGAAACCGGCAATTACTACAGTTGTGTACACGGTGGTGAAAAGGTGTACGTGGCGGTCACTGGAAAAAGTTCCTGTACCGACCTCACCGCAAGCGATGCCTTGAATGCGTTCACCTGGACCTGCAGCGCGGCCACCAATCCGGTGCGCATGATCAGCACCGGATTGCAGGACGACAAGAATCTGTCCGACCTGCTTGATTTCAACACCCCGGGCTGGTTGAACAACAGCATCACTGTCTATCACGCCGGCTACCCGTATTTCACCACCACCGCCGGCGCCTGGTGGACCAATCCGGTCACCACGGCAAACACCGGCATCGCCTCCGGCACCGTATCAGGCACCATTTATGTCGTGACCGCCAATGCCCAGAATACCTATTTTCTGGATGCCTCAAAGGTCACCCTGGTAGTTAAACCGGGTATTACCTTGCAAGGCACGGGCACGGTGTCGGAAGAAATCATCAGGGCGGATACCCGGGACTTTTTGTGGGTGGAAGGGACTCTCGATATCACGCATGACAGCTACGGCGTCTATTGGGCCGCGGTGAACCATGGCATGTTGCGCAACATCAAGGCGCTCAGCAACAGTCAGAATACGTCGCTCAATGGAATTTACTTAACGGGTTCAACGAAAAATCGGCTGCACCGGCTCGCTGTTGCCAATATCGAAAACGGCGTCACTCTGACCAACCAGTCGCACTACAATATCCTGACCGATGTAAAAACCAGCAACGGTCGCTATGGACTGACGCTGAGCGATAATAACGCGAACAACGTTGTCACCCAAATTTTGACCACCCATCAGGAATGGGGCGTTTATATTGCCGGCACGGTTGCCAGTAACACCCGAAACAACCTGATCTCCGACGTCACCGCGGCGATTGCCGGTGACCATGGCGTCAGCGTTTCCGACCTCGGTTACAACAGCATCCTGACCAACATACTGGCGGTACACGCCGCCAATATCGGACTGGGCCTAACCTCCGTCGATGACAGCACGATCGCCAATGTCGCGATACTGGGTGATGGTACGGGTATCGGCGTCGGCACGGGTACGGGCAACAAATTTACCGGCTTACTGCGCGGTGGCGGCGGTATCGGTGGTGACGTCAACGACGGCAACAACATCAACTATGGTGATTGCTATGTGGACAATGACCAGTTTCCCGACGCCCTGCTGGATGACTTCAGTGGGGGTATCGCGCTGCACAATGGCGTTTGCGCCACCTATGGCGTTTCGGACTTCACCTGGACCACGGACTCGCCCCTGACCGACATGTTCGTAGGCAATGTCCTCAGCAACGACAGCAGCAATACCAGCGATAGCAATGGCGGTGCCAACGTCATCGCCGAAACCTCGCTCGCCGACTGGTTTCAATTCGGCTCGCCCTGGCGCACCTGGAGTCTCGATCTGTCTGCGACCGCCACCCTATCCCAGATAACCGATCGCATCGGCTGCGTCGCGCCCGCCTACAACACCAAAACCAGTTGCGAGGCCAACGGCAATCTGTGGCATGGCAACCTGCGTATCGTCGACTGGGCATTGAAAAATAGCGACACCACCGCGCGCGCGGTATTGGACAGACATCTGACCGGGAACGCCGCTGACACGCTGACCCAGGTCTGGAAAGATACCCTCCCGGCAAGCCAGGCTGATTGCAACAACACCGCCTTTCCCGGATCAGTGTACAGCGCGGGCACCTGCCGCAGCACTTTCCTGCGCAATGCGCGGGAAATCATCGGCGATGGCCTGGGCAATGAAAACGGCTTATGCGAGTCTGACGAAACCTGCTTGTATACCCCCAACATCGGCGCTTACCAGGGTCATGGCACGCTACAGTCCGCCGGCACCTTCATTGACGGTGATACCTTGACAGGTATCATATTGTTGGAATATGTCAGCAATGGTTATTGAACGAGCCGCGCCATTGATCTCAGGAACTTCTACGTTCATCCTCATGACGCGAAATATTGAGTTTTTTCTACTCAATCGATACTCGCAAGAAAACACAAAGCCGGGATACACAATCTCCGGCTTCAAACACTACACGGCATCCACCAAAGGCGTCGGCGTGTAATTCTGACGCGCCATGTCCCGCAGTTGACGCCGTATCGCTTCTTGCCAATTATATTTGGGTTCATACCCCAGGCGTTCACGCGCAAAATCATTGGGCGCATACCAGTCTTCACCGAGCAGCACAATGGCGCGCGTCAGAAATGGATCAAACGGCAGCAGCGGATTGATCTTTTCCATTAACCAGGCGAACGCGTAGGCGCCGGTGAGCGGCACGGAGAAATGCGGCAGGGGCGTGTGAATCTCCGCGTGCAGAAATTTGATGACTTCGCGCATGGCGGGAAAATCCGGTCCGCAAATATTGAACGACTCGAACGGCGCCAACTCCTTTGCCATTACCGCCAACGCAAATCCCTGGGCCAGGTCTCGACCGTCGGTGAGCGGCACGCGCGCCCGGCCACCGGCCACCCAGTGTAGATTGTGCATGAATGCACGTACATGACCATAACTGCAGACATAAGGTGCGTTTATGCACAAACTGGACTGGAATGACACACGCCACTTTCTAGAAGTGGCCCATGCGGGGTCACTGACCCAAGCCGCAGTGCAACTGGGGGTGAACCACACCACGGTATCGCGGCGTATCAGCGCTCTGGAAACACAACTCGGTAAAAACTTGTTTGAACGCGCCGGCAATGGCTGGATCATCACACCCGTGGGCGAACGCATCGCGGCCTATGCGCACGCCATGGCGGAAGAAGCGCATAATATCGAGCGTCAGGTGCTGGCGGACAGCCTCGAACTGAGCGGCCTGTTGCGGGTGACGGCGGCGGATCACTGCCTGGAATATCTGGCAATGCCGGCCATCAGTCAATTTATCACCCAGTACCCGGAGATCAATTACGGTGCGTAATACGCACCCTACGGATCGCGTGCCACGCGGAAGCCAAGATTGTTGTAGCGCCAGTTCCCATTGATATTGCCACGGTTAGAAAGACGCGCATCGCGAAAACCGGTAAGGAAACTGCCGCTGCGGATCGCCAACTGGCGCAACACATTGTCGTCGGGCGCGCTCAGGGATTCCCGGCCGTCATATGCCTGCACCCACTCGGAGGCGGTCCATTCCCAGACATTCCCTTCCATGTCATAGAGACCAAAGGTATTGGGCGCATAACTGCCGACCGGGGTCGTAGTCAGCAAATCTTCTTGACTGAGACATTTAAAACAATTGGCCCGATCCGGCACCTCGGCATCACCCCAGGAAAATCGCGTCGCCCCCCCCGCCCGGGCGGCATATTCCCACTCAGCCTCCGTCGGCAAACGATAGCGCCTGCCGGTTTGCGTGCTCAACCAGGCGCTGTATGCGTTGGCATCGGCCCAGGTGACGCAGGTTACCGGATGGTCGGGAGCTTGTTTGATCTTGGGTTCACGCCAACTCTTGCCGCCCATGACCATGCAACCACCCATGCGTTCCGCCTCCGTGATATAGCCGGTGGCCTCGAC
>JAHECY010000048.1 GCA_024641505.1 Gammaproteobacteria bacterium | reverse complement strand
GATGCACTGCTGGGCGCGGCCTTTTCATTCAATTCCGCCAAAACCTTTCCCATCTCCGTCAGCCGGTCCCGGGGACGGACCGTCAAACTGATCGGCGAAGACAGTGATTATGGCAACTACGACTACACCGGCAAAGTGCTGATCGCGGACTGGGAGGAATATTTCCGCCTCGGTGGCCAACACGTGCTGGCGTTGCGCGTTGCCGGCGGTCATGGCACGGAAGCGCCGCGGCCGTTTCAACTGGGCGGCACGTTCAGCGAAGACTACGGCAGCCCCCTGATGGAATCCGCCGATACCCTGTTCAATAAACGCGACTATGCCTTGCGTGGTTATCGCGATAACCTGGACGTGCTGCGCGGCCGCAAGATGGCACTCGCGGCCATGGAGTACCGTTTCCCGGTGTTCCGCCTGGAGCGGGGTTTTACGGCGCCGTTTCCCCTTGGTCTGCATCAGATCCATGCCAAGGCCTTCGTCAACGGCGGTGAAGCCTGGAATACCGCCGCGGATCGGGAAGATCCGCGCTGGGGCGGCGGCGTGGAAGTTCATTTCGACGTCATTATTGGCTATGGCATGCTGCTCGACTTCCGAATCGGCACCGCCCATGGCTTCAGCAAGCAAGGCGAAAGAGAACAGAGCTATCTCACGCTGGGGTCGTCGTTCTAGATTAGCAGCAGCGGCACCCCAAACGTTCGGGGTGCTGCGCAGGGTGCGTATTACGCACCGTTATCTTTATCGAACGCAGCCACGCATAGCCCTGAAAACAAAAGCCGGTGCGTGACACGCTCTCTTTGTCTTCACGTACGCAGCCACGCTTTGCTCTGAAATCAAGAGCCGGTGTGTAATACGCACCCTACGCCTTCATGGCTTCAATATTCGCGCGGCCGGCATGCACCAGCCCGTCCAGCCCGTGCTCGACCAGCACCGAATGAAGGAAATGCCGAATCGACTGGCCATGCTCGTATTCCAGGGACAGATGCAGAATCTCCTCCGCATTGGCCTGAGAGAAATTGCGAATGATGTACTTCATCCGCGGAATGCTCGCGGCATTGACACTGAGGCTGTCGACGCCCATACCCAGCAGCAGTAGCACCGCATAAGGGTCAGCGGCCATCTCACCACAGATATGTACCGGTTTACCGGCTTCCTTACAAGCGGCTACGATGATCATCAACACTCGAATCACCGACGGGTGCAGACAATCATAGAGACTTGCCACGCGGGGATTGTTGCGGTCGACCGCAAGCAGGTATTGGGATAAGTCGTTAGTGCCCACGGAGATGAAATCGGCGCGCTTTGCCAGACTCGCCACCTGATAGACGGCAGCCGGCACCTCGACCATCACACCGACCTCCGGCATTTCAATAGTGATGCCGTTATCCAGCAATTCATGGTGCGCGCGTCGAATCATGCGGATCGCCGTGTCCACTTCGTCCACGGTGGTGATCATGGGCAGCAGGATGCGCATATTGCCGATACCGGCATTGGCGCGCAGCATGGCGCGCACCTGCACCAGAAAAATTTCCGGATGATCCAAGGTGATGCGGATGCCGCGCCAGCCGAGAAAAGGATTTTCTTCTTCAATGGGAAAATACGGCAGCGCCTTGTCGCCACCGACATCCAGGGTACGCAAGGTCACCGGTCGGGGGGCGAATGCGGTCAAAACCTGGCGATAAATCTGCGTCTGTTCGTCCTCGCTGGGAAACCGCTCGCGAATCATGAACGGAAATTCCGTGCGGTAAAGACCGACGCCCTCGGCGCCACTGCTGAGCGCCGGACTGACATCCGCGATCAAACCGGTGTTGGCGTACAGGTGCACGGAAAAACCATCAGTGGTCTGTGCCGGGAGTTCCTTGAGGTTAGCCAATTCCGCCGACAGCTCATCTTCCTCGACACGCAGGCGGCGGTATTCCTGAGTAACTGCGTCCGGTGGAGAGATATAAACCCGACCCTGGTATCCGTCGACAATCAAAGGCTGACCGTCAACACGTGCGATCGGCATATCCGCCGCGCCCATCACCGCCGGTACATTGAAAGCCCGGGCCAGGATCGCCACATGGGAAGTGGTGGAACCACGTCGCGACACCACGCCCGCCAGGTTCTTAATCGACACTTCCGCCAGCATGGTAGCGGTAATAATGTCACCGACTAAAATCGAGCCTTTGGGAAACTGATACCCCGAACGACCGCTTTTCTGCAGGTAGGACAGAATACGGCGTCCCAGATCGCGCACATCTTCCACGCGCTCCTTGATATACGCGTCCTGCACGTTATCGAAGGCATGCACATAGTCTTCAATGGTCTTGCGTAAAGCGCCGGATGCCCAATTGCCTTCACGGATTCGGGCCAGGGTATTTTCCACCAGGGCATCGCTGCCGAGCATCAGTTGATAGGCATCGAACAACGCGCGCTCTTCCGCGGACAACACCTGGCGCAGATTATCGGTAAGCTTCTGGAGGTCATCGCGCACTGAAGAAACAGCATCGATAAATACCAGCTGCTCAGCCTGTGTATCGGTTATCTGGCGATCGGGTACCGCGTCCAGATCCGCCGGCGGATACACCACCACGGCGTTTCCGAACGCCACACCGGGCGCACCGGCCAATCCATAAATCGGTTTCCCTGCCGCCAGCGACAGATTGCCCAGGACGATGGAGTCTCCCACCGCCTCCGCATGCGCGATAACGCTGGCCAACTGCGCCGCCACGGTGATCAGGAAGGCTTCCTGGTCGGTGTCGAACTTACGAGGTTCGTGCCGCTGCACCACCAGCACGCCAAGCACACTGCGTTTGTGAATGATCGGCACGCCGAGGAACGAGGGATACTGCTCTTCACCGGTTTCCGGAAAATACACATACGAGGGATTTTCAGTGGCGTTGTGCAGATTAACAGTTTCTTCGCGCCCCGCGACCAGGCCCACCAGACCTTGATTATGCTGCAAACGCACGGAACCGACGGATTGCAGATGCAATCCGTCGGTTGCCATCAGAATATAGTGACTCTTGTGGTCCCAAAGATAAATCGAACACACATCGACAGCCATATTGGCCTTGACTCGATTGACGATAAGAGCGAGCACTTGCTCCAAACCTTGGGCGGCATTCACTTCCTCAACGATACGGCGCAATATATTTAGCATGGAAGATTCGCTGTGCGTTAACTACAACCAGGTGCGTCACTCAGACGACAAACCGCCAATGCGCAGCGGTTTAAGGAGACGAAAATCAGTTGCTGGTACCGGTAAAAACCAGGGGCGCTAATTCGCTAAGCGCCCGTTCGTAAACCTTGCGTTTAAAAAACACCACCTCTTCCAGGGGATGCCAGTAACTCACCCAGCGCCAGGTATCGAATTCTGGATTACGCGAGAGGTTCAAACACACATTCTTCTCATCACTCACCAATTGCAGTAAGTACCAGCGTTGCTTCTGCCCGATACAAAGGGGATGAAGATGATGGCGTATCAAACGTTTGGGCAGTTGATATTTCAGCCACTGCTGAGTGCAACCCACGATTTGCACATGCTGTTCATCGAGACCGGTTTCTTCGCGTAGTTCCCGGAATAAAGCCTCTTCGGGTGATTCATGGCATTTAATGCCACCTTGCGGGAACTGCCAGGCATTTTGGCCGATACGACGCGCCCAGAACAGCTCGCCGCTACCATTGGTCAATATAATACCAACGTTCAACCTATATCCCTCAGAATCAATTACTTGCATGCTATCAATTCCCCCCATCCAGTGTCCATTCTTCCATAAAAAGCATAAGCAGATCAATAAATCCGGCATAGCTGGGAGTGTTTAGAGCCGGTTTTCAATGAAATTGTGCGAAAATGACCCTCCAAGCGCTGAACCGGTTCGTTATGCCGTAATAATAGTACGCCATTGCATCGGTCCGGCCGCGCCATTGCGTTATTGACTGAGGAGCTGATATCCGTGGAACTCGCGATTTTTGATCTGGACAACACCCTGCTGGCCGGCGACAGCGATCACTTGTGGGGACGCTACCTGGTGGACGCCGGATTAGTAAACGGCGATGACTATCATCGGGAAAACGAACGATTCTATCAGGAGTACAAAGACGGCACCTTGGATATCCTTGAGTTTCTGCGCTTCAGCCTGCAACCGCTGAGCGCCTATCCGCGAGCGGCCCTGGAAATGCACCGGGAGCAGTTTGTCAATCAACGCATTGTGCCGCTCATCACCAAAGTGGCTCGGCAACTTATTTCCCAGCATCGTGAGCAGGGCCGCTTCTGCCTGATCATCACTGCCACCAATCGATTCGTCACCGAACCCATTGCCGCCGCGCTGGGAGTGGACGAGCTGATCGCCACGGAACCGGAACAACACGGTGACCGTTTCACCGGCAACGTATCCGGTACTCCGTGTTTTCAGATGGGTAAAGTCACGCGCCTACAGGACTGGATGGCAGCTCGGGGCCATAATCTCGCCGGTAGTTGGTTTTACAGCGACTCGCACAATGACCTGCCTTTACTGGAGCAGGTGACACATCCGGTTGCCGTGGACCCCGACGAAACTCTTGAAGTCCATGCTCAGTTCAAAGGCTGGCCGATTATCAGCCTGCGCGGTAAAACCCTGCCGCCGCATGGCCTGTAGACCGGTAATGATCCACCACTGACCTTGAAGCCGCGATGCCGCCACACCGTGGCGCGCGTCGCGCCTTGGCGCGAGTTGTTTCTTTATGAATGACGTGTACAGATGACCGGATATGCGCCCCTCCGCGGGGAGTAATTTCACTATGAACGACATCCTCAGTGACTGAATCTTCAAACCCTGGAGCTTACCGGCATCGGTATTGCGTCATGCTGTTATTGCTGGCGGCCACACCGTTGTGTCTGTTGACCGCATTAATGGTCGGCAGCGTCACTACGGATCTCGCGACACTGTGGACGACGCTGATGCCCGGCACGTCGTCTCCAGACATGGCGCTTGCTCTCGACTCCCAAATCATCCTGGAGCTGCGCCTGCCACGATCCCTGGCGGCGTTTGGCGCCGGCGCCCTGCTGGCAGTGGCCGGGGCATTGATGCAGGTATTGCTGCGCAACCCTCTGGCCGATCCCTACGTGCTCGGTGTTTCCGGGGGCGCCGCGACCGGTGCGCTCAGCGCCATGTTATTGGGACTGGCGGGCATACTGGTAACCGCAGGCGCCTTCCTCGGCGCGCTGTGCGCGGCAGGCCTGGTATTCGGTATCGCCCAGGCGCGCGGTACCTGGGCACCCGACCAGTTGCTACTTACCGGCGTCGTCATTGCCATGGGTTGGGGCGCGTTGATCAGCCTCTTGCTGACACTGGCGCCGCAACGTAACGTGCAAGGCATGTTGTTCTGGTTAATGGGGGATCTCAGCGCTGCCCGGCACGGATTTCCCGCGCTACTGGTGCTGATGGTGGCGCTGCTGCTGGGTCTGCTGCTCGCCCGCAGTCTCAACGTGCTGGCCCTGGGGGATCAACAGGGTGCCTTGCTGGGCTTGCCGGTGGCGCGCATTCGCATCGTGCTGTACCTGCTGGCTTCCCTGCTGACCGCGGTCGCGGTTACCCTGGGAGGCAGCATCGGTTTTGTCGGCCTGGTGATTCCGCATTTGTTACGCTTGGCGATCGGCAGCGACCACTATTTACTGTTGCCGGGCAGCGCATTGGCCGGGGGCTGTCTACTGGTGCTGGCGGATACCCTGGCACGCACCCTGTTCGCGCCCCACCAGATCCCGGTCGGCGTTCTCACCGCACTGCTCGGCATTCCGGTGTTTCTGTACCTGCTGTTGCGGAAACCCACCGGAGCGCCGGCATGAGCGATTCCTGGCTGCAAATCCATGGTCTGCACTTGCGCCGGGGCAGTCGTCAATTGTGCCGGGACCTGGAACTTGAACTTTGCGCCGGCGACATGTTGGCAATTCTCGGGGAGAACGGTGCGGGAAAATCCAGTCTGTTATTGACACTGGCGGGCCTGTTACCGGCGACCCAAGGCACGATTTCCCTGGGCGGCCAGATACTCGGCACGCTGAGCCGACGGCGCATCGCCCGTCAACTGGGTATGTTGCTGCAAGATCATGTCGACATGTTCCCGATGACGGTCTGGGACGCCGCACTGCTGGGGCGTTATGCGCACCTTGCGGTTTGGCAGGCACCCGGGCCCGCAGACCGACAAGTTACTCGGGCGGCACTGGAACAATTGGACTTGCTGGCACTGGCGCATCGCGACGTAACCACACTGTCCGGCGGAGAGCGACGACGCCTGGGGCTGGCGACGCTGCTGGTGCAGGATCCCCGGATCTACCTGTTGGATGAACCCACTAACCATCTGGATCTGCGCCATCAGATGCAATGCCTGAGATTGCTCAGCACACTCGCCCGGGAGCGACAACGGGCGGTGGTATTCGCCACCCACGATTTGAATTTGGCGGTACAATTCAGCAACAAAGTCCTGATGCTTTACAGCGATGGCCAACACCGCCTGGGGGACAGCACGGCGCTACTGACGGAACACCACCTCTCCAGCCTGTTTCGCCACCCCATCCATGGCGTACCCACGGCGCAAGGATTGGTATTCTATCCGGGCACATAACCGCCCGCTTCGGATGGCGAAAACACCCTTAACTTTGCAAACAATGGTTAACTTCGCGCAGATTATTGGACGCTGAATTCAGCCAGGACGATAGCCTGTCGAGGACATTGTATGAGCAGCATATCCGCATTAAACACTGGTTTGGCAGGCATTCAACGGGGATTCGACGCCCTGGATCGGGACGCCCGACAGATTTTGAAAGCGACCACCACCGGCGACCCGGAGCCGGGTCATGATCTCAATCGGTCCCTGATCTATCTCAAGGTCGATAAATTGCAGACCGGCAGCGCCGCGCGCATCGTTGAAGTGGCCTCCAACATGATCGGCAGCCTGTTGGATATCAAGGCGTGACGCCCGACCGCTAACTGAGCGGGATAAAATCGAACGGAAAGTTGATGGTCATGTCGGTATTGGCGGGTCCAAAATCGAAAGAACGACATATGGCCACCACCTTACCGAGAAAATCCTCATCCGAAAAATCCGCGGACAACACTTTGCAGCCGGTAACATTCCCCTCAGCGGCAATAGCCATTTCCAGCACCACCTTACCCTCGATCGAAGGATTCTTGCGCAACGCGATATTGTGCAGGCGCGTGAGCGCTCCCTTGTAGCGTTCCATCACCAGACTGATCTGCTCCAGCGTCCGCGGCCCCTTGAGGTGCTGACGCGGCGTATCACGTCCCTCTTGCGCCGCCTTGGCGACCGGGCTTTCCACCTGCTCGGTATCGCGCGCGCTCAATTGCCGGGTACGCGAGGCGGCGCGGGCCAGGTTACTGGTATTGATGCCGCCACTGCTGGCAGTGCTCATGGTCAGAAGATCGGGTGCCGCGGTTTTGGACTCCTGCTGGCGCGCACTCATGTTCAAATTTACCTGCGGCACCTCCGGCGTATCCCGTAAATCCTGCAGTTCATCTGCCAATGCGAGCAGACCGGAACGTGATGCCTTTTCCCGAGCTTTGGCGGCAAGCGCTTCCGGGGATGGTTCTTCCTTTTTCACTTCTTCCTTCTTGGGCTCCGGCTTCTTTTCTTCCTTCTTTGCTTCTTCCTTTTTCTCGACCTTGGGTTCCTCCACCTTAGGCACAGGTTTCGGTAATTGCTTCTCCACGATCAGTTTGGCCAGACGCGGCGGAATACTTTCCGATTGATAGCGGTCGCGTTCCGGTACCGGAATGGTGGGCAGTATCGCGCCAATAACAAGGAACACCGCCAGCACAATCTGCGTGATCTTGTGCAACCTGCCCTGATCTTCCGGTAACTTCGTCCACGGCAGATCATTTGAATGATAATAGCCAACCACAGTACGACTACCCCTTATCGATTTTCTGCATTACTGCCAGAGATATATTGCCGTAACTGGCTTTTGTGCAAGTTACCATGATTTTCTTCAGCAACTGGTACGGAATATCCTTGTCCCCCATAATCGTTACCTCGCCGTTGAAGGGCTCCCCGCCCTGTTGTGTACGTAACCGCGAACCGGTGAGCAACTGCAACTCATCCTGAAGACCGGCGATGACCGCATTGGAAGAATTGATAGCTTCAGTGACGTCGGCAACCCGGCGCCCCTGAATCAGAATGTCCCGAGCGGTGACCACGATAGTAATGGTCTCCTTGGGCTTTTGCTCGGCAATAGATTCCGGCAACTTGATGGATTTGGTGCTGGGCAACACTTCGCCCGTGGACGAGTTCACCAACAGGAAAAACACCAGGATGGTAAAGATATCCATCAACGATACCATATTCAAAGGCATGGCTCGCTTGGCCCGCTGATAGTGGCGATCCATACGTTTGGCGCGTTTTGACATTTTCATGACATTGATTACCTGCTATGTCAGTTCTGACGGGGCGGCGCATCGCCGATGGCGATATCCGGAAACAGTTCCGCTTTCACCACGGACCCGGCCTGAACCTGTTCCGCGACTCTGACCTTATCCATTACCTGCACCAGCGTATTGTATGAAATGCCGTTTTCGGACAGGATGTTGGCGTCGCTCTTTTCCGGAAACCGTTCCTTGATCTGTTTCAACAATTCCGACAGCGTATGGTAGTCATAGTCGTCGCCGGTCTTGTCGATCACTTTGATCAAGCCCCCCAGGGTATCACCCACTTCAATCTCATCCTGGCGAATGGTTACCACCAGCTGAAAATCGTGTATATCCTGCGGCTGATTGTCCGCCAGAGATGCGGGCGGAATATTCAGTTCCAGAATGGTCATGCGGGAAAATACCGCGGTGATCAACAAGAACGGCACCAGGATAACCATCAGGTTAAGAAACGCCGTAATGTTGAATTCCCCGGGATCGCTCCGCTGTAAACGTCGCCGTAGTCGGTTTCTCATGAGCTTATGCGCCTGGAGTTGCTGCCCGTTCCATCAGGATATTCAGAAATTTGACCGACGCCATTTCCAGGCTGTCCACCAATTCCGTGGTTTTGGTCTGTAACAAGGTATAGGTCAGCAGCAGCGGAATCGCCACCATCAAGCCGAATGCCGTGGTATTCATGGCAACCGAGATACTGCCCGACAGCAGGTCGGCTTTTTCCGCCGGATTGGCATTGGCTACCGCGGTAAAGGCCTGAATCAAACCGATGATGGTGCCCAGCAAACCTAGCAGGGTTGCGATATTGGCGAAGGTCGCCAGGTAGTGGGTACGCTTTTCCAAACGCGGCATGATTTCCATGAGCCCTTCTTCCATCGCGGTTTCGATATCTTCCCGGCGCTTGGCGCCCTTCATGCGCGACAGGCCATAAGTCAACACGCGACCCACGTCCACCGTGGACTTGGAGCTGACGTTAAGGGCCTGCTGAAAATCGCCTTTCTTGACAATAGGCATCAACTGTTCCCACATCATGATGTTGTTCTTCTGTGAACTATTGAGGAACAAGTAACGTTCCACGGCAATAGCCACTCCAAGCGCCAACACGATCATGATCGGGTACATGAAAAGACCACCCTCTTGGAAAAACCGGCCTATCACTGTCATCGTATCCATTTCTTACCTCCTGCGAGCAAGCATCTAAATAACTTTGTTTCAATTCTCCCCGGGGCTCAGCGCCGTTGCGCCAATTCCCGGGTCTGCATCATTTCATGGAAGTGCACCTGACGCTGAAACACTTCACGATCGATAGGCGCCAGCTCATCTCCGAAAATACTGGAGCCGGGCTGCATAATGACTTCACCGACACCCGCTTTCTTCCAGGGCACGATATAAAGCAGCTTTGGCAACTCCGTCGCCCCGCGTATCACCACGCCTTCCTGGATATCCACCACATCCTTGTCCGCGGCCATTGCTGACAATGGCCCAAGCACAGCCATCCCGGCCACAACGATCACCTTGATTATTTTAGTGTCCATCAATCCTCCCGCGCGTTAGAGACGCCGTTTCAAATCCACGATCCACTTGGCAACGTCCGGATCTTCACTATCGGATAGTTTCTGGTATTGTTCGTAACTTTCCAACGCCTTGCTCAACTCTCCCAGATAAAGATCGTAGAGAATCCCCAAATTCCGATAAGCATTGGAGTACCGGGGATCAATCAGAATCGCCCGGGCATAATGTTCCTGTGCCTTTTTAAAATCACCCGCCTGCCTGCTGATCAGCCCCAGGTAATTGTGCACCACGGCGTTTTGACCGTTCTTCGTCAAGGCGGTATCGAAAGCCTGTTGCGCTTCTTCCAGCCGGTCCGTATGAAAGTAGACTATACCCAAATTGGCCCAACCAGCGGCGAAATCCCCGTGACTTTCAAGCATGGGTTTCAAGATACGCTCGGCAACACTGTATTTGCCATTTTTCATCGCGCCGGTGGCCATGGCAAATTCCTGCTTCACCGTGTTACTCAAATTCGCGAAACTGGTGTCGGTCGCAGCCACTGCCTGGGACTTGACCGGGGCGTTAGTGCGACTGGCGGCGTCGGTTTCCGGTTTTTCCGCAGTACCCGTACACGCCGTAGTCATCAATAACAGCGCAATCCAGGATCCATTGACCCAACTATTGGACGACATCAATGTAAGCCTCTATCTTTTCTGATTTAGCGTAACGCACCGGATGTAACTGGGTGAGCGCGGCGAAGCTCTTCTTAACCCAGTCATCATATATGCCCTTGGTGACCAAACCGGCATTGGATTCATGAATTTCGATGGCTTTTTCCTCGAATGGAAACGCCTGTTCTTCCAGCAGCAAGTCATATTGCTCAAGCTCTTCCGTTGACAAACCGGCAGGCCGCTCCGACTTCAGCATGCCCTTCGCCAGATCACTGTAGACCTGTGCGATGTGGAAGGTCGCGGCACTGGTTACTTCCGGCACGCCGTAATCCGCGGCCTTCTTTAACGCGTCCAGTGCATCCTTCATCTTGACCTTTTTCTTCTGCAAGCTGGCCTTCAATGGCACCACCAATTGTACCTGCTCAAACGCTTCATATGAGGGTAACGCCAGGGTAAACGCGGCCTTGGCCGCCATGATGGTGGTGTTTTGGGTGGCCTGGTCCGTGTTGCCCTGTTGCACCAGAACGATTTCCTTGAGCCAATGCAGATAATCCGCCTGCGCTCCGCGGCCCTTGTAAATCTCCGCCAGCTTCTGCCGCAACTCCACCGCCTGTTCCAGCGGATAGGGATAGAGTGCTACATATTGCTTGTAAACGTTAACCACCTTGTCGGTGTTGCCGGCCTTGGTGTACATATCGCCAATCTGCAAAAGCGCCTGACGCTTGAATTCAGGATCGCGCTTATACGTGCTCAAGCGCTCCAATTCCTGCGCGGCATTTTCCAGCTTATCCAGCTTCACATAGGCCATGACGAGGTTCTGGGTGGCATCCTGTATCAATTCATGTTGAGGGTATTTCTGACGGAACTGGCTGAATGCCTGTATCGCTTCCGCCCACTTCTCGGTCTGCACGAAACTGACCGCAACATCATAAGCCGCGGAAACATTGATATCGGAATTCGGCGCCACTTCCTTGATCCGATTGAACTGCACGATCGCCTGCTGCATATCGCCGTTCTTGCGCAACTGCTCGCCCTGCTTGTAAATCGCGGCCGCCAGACCCTCCTTAAGATCCGCCAACCGCGACGAATCCTTGGTTGCCAGGCTCAGGGCGACCTTGTACGACACTTCCGCCTGTACGAAATCTTCTTTTTCCAGCGAGGCAAAAGCGATAATAGTCCAGGCCGACAGCCGTGCTTCCTGCGACGCCTGCGTTTGCAACTCCAGCACCTGACGCGCCACTTCGGCGGCCTGGTCAAGTTTCTTCATGGCATACAAATCTTCAGCGACCTTGATCACCACTTCGGCGGCGCGTTGATCTTTGGCGAAAATTTTACCAAAGCGCAGCGCGCTGCCGATCGACAGGCGATGCCAATTTTCCTTTTCCTTGCCTTGCAGGGTACTCTCGAACTTATCGTACGCCAGCAACGCAGCGTAGCCGGCTTCGGCGCTCTTGGCAAATTGATGGTGATTATAGGCGGTCTTCTCGTATTCCTTCACCGCTTCTTCATAGTGGCGTGATTCAAACAAGGCCTCCGCCATCATGAAATTGATCTCGGGTACGCTCTGGTCCTTGGGAAACGTTTTAATATAGTTCTGATACCAGGTGACCGCGCGCTCATAGTCCTGGGCGTTTTTAGTCTTCTGCGCCTTGGCGTGGTAATGCTGCGCCACTTCCTGCATATTGGTGCGCAGATAGGGGACCAGTTGCTGCCGGGTATTTTCGTCATAAGCGCGCCAGTACTTACTGGTCAAGGCATAGCGATTAACAAATTCCTGCTTGGCCTGGAACAGCAAATCCGCATAGCCGCCTTGCTTGTAAGCGTTCATCATGCTGATGAATGCCATGGGCGCCCGTACATGTTCGGGGTAATTATCGCTGAACGATTTGTATACCAGTGCGGCATCCTGGATACGTTCCTGGGAAAGAAAAAAATTCCCCAGACTTTCGTAGATCAGATATTCGTAACTGCGATGACCGTTCTTACTAAAATAAGTCTTGATGGTATCCGCACCATCGAGGTAGCTGAGACATAAATTAACTACCCGAAACGTATCCTTGAGCAATTCTTCCTCGCCACGACTGGCTGCGGGGCCAGCGCTATTCTTGGTGGCACTGGTCAGCTGGATACCCTCCACCATGAGACTGGCATCCACGAGTTTCCGGTCCAGCAATCCAAAAAATGACGTCAAGGACGGCTCATATTTCCCGAGCTTGAACTGGGACCAACCACGTTTATACAACGCCTTTTCATAAAACTGGGAAAATTCGCCCATCGCCAGCACTGCAGCATAGGCCTCATCCGCAAGCCCATAATCCCCCAACACGAAGCCAAGTTCGCCGCGCCGGAAATTCAATTCGTCCATATAGCTCAAATTGCGATAGGTCGATACCATCTGATTGAGGGTTTCCAGGGCATTCTCGAGATCGCCGTTGGTTTCATAGGCTTTCGCCAACTGATAGAGAATATGGTCGTTATTGGGGCTGTTTTTAGCCACCGAGGACAACTCTTTATAGAGTTTAATCGCGTTATCGTAGGATTCCTTCTGCGGTACGTCGCCGTTTTCATCGCGCTCATGGGAAGGCGCGTTACGAATATTGCGATCCTCGCTCTTTTCCATTTCCAGATCCGCCAGCCGGCGCTTGGCCGCCATGCGCAGCCCGGGATCGGTGTCTTTGCGATCAAATTCCTTGTAGATACGTATCGCTTTCTCGCGCGCGTGATCGACGGCAACGTCCTGATTGACATCAACGGTAACGGGTTTTTTCTCAAGACTGGCGAGCGTCTTGGAAGACTTGCCAGTGGCGCATCCGGTCATGACCAGCATAACCATCACGCAATTGAAGATTGCCAATTTTCTCACACTACCTACCCCCTGGGACTCGACCCAAAACGAATCCTAAGCCCCTGGCAGAATCCAATTCTGCTTATTTACAAGTAACCGGTAATCTATGGATTAAGACCGGTGGCATTCACGCCGGACCATC
This sequence comes from Gammaproteobacteria bacterium, assembly GCA_024641505.1. Taxonomy (GTDB): domain Bacteria; phylum Pseudomonadota; class Gammaproteobacteria; order SG8-11; family SG8-11; genus UBA6920. Next base: position 15,963 of record JAHECY010000048.1, on the reverse strand, counting down.
ATACCCCGAGCGCAACGATTTTAACCTATTCTGCCGCGGAAATGCTGCCCCTGACCCAGCAAATCGCTATGCAATGATAAGGAAAGGTGACTATTCATAAATCCACATCGCATCTGTAAGGTACCGTTAAATGTAATTCATGACAATATTTATTATGTTAAAACACTGCACTGATGAAAATTAAGTAAATAACACTGATATCACCGCCCTTTGATATTCATTAACCTGACATACGCGCTGCTTCAATGATATCAACCTACGCGCATGCCCTCATCACGATGCAAAGGCAGACACTGGCGTCACTTTCGGTCCGCCTCGATTGACGACCGAGGGCCTGAGCGTCGGTTAATACATACAATTTATCAGTTATTAACCAAGTGCAGTGTGACGCCTGAGCACCGACAATCGGCGCGCACTCCAGCCAAGAACATCTACGCTAGAGACTGATTATTCCAATTAAAGGTAAATCGCCACATTCCGTTAAAGAGGATGCGGTCAACAGACATATGCAGTCACTCGTGCAGACCCGCAAATCCACCCCATCACTTGGGCCAATGCCGTAAAACAGTTTCCAACTCTATGAAACTTCACGTAAAAGTATTCTTACTACTGACGACACTACTTATTTGTGGGTTTCTATATTCCGGATATATCGTATTCAGCAGCGCGTTGCATCTGAGCGCTCCCAAAGACACACGCCTGTTGGCCAGCATCACCCGCTTGCTGGCCGATGAACTTAATATTTCGCCACCCGGGCAAATTGATCACATCACACTTAAGAATACGGTCATCAGTGCCGGTACCCCGGAACTCACCACCCTGCTCGTGAACCATTCCGGCCAGGTTATCGCCATCGGACCGAGCGCCAGCAACCGGATGACTTTCACCGGCGCGCTCCCGGCGACAGAGATACTGCAGCCGGAACCCAATAGCGGGGACTTCTTTATTGGTCTGGATCGCTTTCTTTGGGCATCCTATCCGCTGACTAACACCCCATTTACATTTGTGGTCGTGCATGCCGCCGAGGACATTACGGTTGGATCATATTTTCGCTCCCTGACGGTACCCATCATTGTGATGATTATCTTGATCCTGGCGTATGCATATTGGTGTATCAACATGCAAGTGGCGCTCAGCCGCAAGTTGGATCTGTACAAGCGGGAACTCCTCGACCACCGCTTTCTGGATCCGGTAACGCAGTTGCCACGCCGGGCACTGTTCCAGGACCGGGTAGAGCAAAACTTGCAGTTGTCTCAGCGGGAGGGCCGCAGTTTCGTCATACTCGCCATTTATCTGAATCCGCTGGCGGAAGTGCTCGACGGCATGAACCCACAAATGCAAACACAGGTTGTCCGCACGGTCTCCGCGAAACTCCAGGAGACCTTGCGTGATTCCGACACTTTCTCCTACGCCGGCGAATGTACGTTCCTGGCCCATTTGCCGTCAACAGATGGCGGTAACGCGAAAATCGTCAGCAACAAGCTGGTGGATGCGTTCCGTGGCAACATCACTACCGGCGAACACACCTACTGCCTGCACTGTCATATCGGGATCTGCGTATACCCCAGTCATGGGAATGACGCGGATACCCTGATCAACAACGCGCTCCTTGCCATGAATGTCTGCACCCAGGCAAACAACAGTTTCATCCTGTATGACAAAAGCCTGGATTACTTCAACGTACAGCGATTGTCATTTATTAATAACTTGCGCAAAGCGATTAGCCTGGACAAACTGGAGCTGTTTTTTCAACCAAAAATCGAGATGCGTACCGGTCTCGTCATTGGCGCCGAAGCGCTGATTCGCTGGCAATATGACGATGGTACCCTGGTACTGCCTGATGAGTTTATTCCGATCGCGGAACAAACCGGTTTGATAACACCGCTGACCCAATGGGTCTTGAACAACGCTCTATTGCATTGCGCCAAATTGCACCAGAATATCGGCGGCATCCATATCGCCGTTAATATCTCCGCCTACAATCTACAGGATCACTTGCTGGAGCAGGTCATACTCACCCAACTGAACACGTGGAAAATCGATCCCCGATATCTTTGTCTTGAGATCACCGAAAGCGCGATGATGCGCAACCAGGCACGCGCCATGGAGCTGCTCAACCGCATCACCTCCCAGGGCATCAGAATTGCGGTTGATGATTTTGGCACTGGCTATTCATCACTGAATTATTTACGCAAACTGCCGCTGCACGAATTGAAAATCGACAAGAATTTCGTCATCAACATGGCGCATAACAAAGATGACGCGATCATTGTGCAATCGATTATCGACCTTGCCCATGACATGGGCTTGCAGGTCGTAGCGGAAGGCATCGAGAACAAGGAGTCCCTGGACCGCCTGCTGGACATGGGATGCGACATCGGCCAAGGCTATTATTTCAGCCCGCCGATGAATTTCGAGGAATTCTTACACTGGCTGAACGCCAACGGCACGTACCAGGCGGCAGCCGTATCGTAGGGTGTGTATTACGCGCCAGCCCTTGACCTGGATCTTAATCGCGGTTACCGCTCTAACAAACAAAAACGGTGCGCAGTACGCACCCTACGGAAGCACGTGGCGCTTGCTTCTCGTAGGGCGCGTAGTACGTTCCTATTTGACCACTTTGAGATTGGCTCGGGAGGCCTTGTTGTCGGCATCATCGGGCTCCGGAGTGTCGTCATCATCATCGCTGAACACCATGCCGCGTCCGTTTTCAATGGCGTAAATGGCCATCACCGCGTGAATCGGCACGGAGACATTGAACGGCCTGCCGGCAAAACGCGCGTTAAATTCCACGGCGTTGTTGCTGAGCTGCAGGTCACGCACCGCCTTGGGCGCAATATTAAGGATTATCTTATCTTTGGAAACATATTCCTGCGGCACCACCGCACCTTCCGCCTTGGCATTTACCAGCAGATAAGGCGAACAATCGTTAACCACGATCCATTCATATAGGGCACGAACTAAATACGGACGACTGGAACTCATATTCATGTTTGATCACCACACCCACTCAGGCAACTTTCTGCCGTAATTCTTTTTCCAGTTCCGACAAGCTGGCCTGGAAGGTTTCTCGCGCGAAGATCCTCTCCGCATAGTCAAATACACCTTTTGCCTGCACCGGAAGCTCGATGCCGTAACTCGACAAGCGCCACAACAGAGGGGCCAAGGTACAATCCATCAACGTGATTTCGTCGGACATAAAAAACGGCTTTTGTTGAAATACCGGCGCCACCAATGTCAGGCCGTCACGCAATTCAGTTTTAGCTTTATCATCACCGGCGGCGACGCGATCGACGAGATTGTACCAATCCCGTTGAATACGATAGAGCATTAACCGGCAGCGGGCACGTGACACCGGGTCCACCGGCATCAGGGGCGGATGCGGAAATCGCTCGTCCAGATATTCCATAATTACCGGTGCGGTGAACAGCACCAGGTCACGATCGATTAACGTGGGTACCGTGTTATAGGGATTGACATCAATCAAGTCTTCCGGAAGATTATCCGCATCCACGTAGTGCAATTCCACATTGATGCCTTTCTCCGCCAGCACGATACGCACCCGATGACTCTCGATATCAGTCTCACCCGTAAACAGGGTCATAACGGATTTCCTGTTGGCAATTAATGCCATCGTTTCACTCCACATAGCGACACTTTAAGTTGTTGTTGGCTGAATCCGCGCTCAGTATAAACTAAAACGGGACACAAAGTGTCCCGTTTTCAATATACTCTTTTAATTTCAAGGCGTTATACATGATCGCCGGTCATTTCACTGATCACCCGGCGGTAGTGTGCACAAGTCCGTAACGACGCAGCGACCAGCGTATCGCGAAAAATGACACCGCCGCGATGGCAACCGTTACCACAATATCCAGGATCGAGGACATCGGCACATGGTAGAACTGGGGATCCACCGATCCCGACACCCAGACATAGCGTTCGATCCAGGTACCGACTACCAGGCATCCGGCAACCGTGACGATGACACCCGGACTATGGCGATTGGGCGTATAGACGGCGAAGGTGAGAAACGGCACCAGAAACTTCAAGGTAAAGAAGGTCCAGAACAGCGGGCCCAAGCCATGCTGCATCATGTTATGGAAACGCTCCATTTCCTCGGGCAGACGTCCGTACCACATGATCAAATACTGGGTGAAGAAGAAATAAGTCCAGAGGATGGTAAATGCCAGCATCATCTGCGCCAGATAATTCAACACCTTATTATCGACGGGTCGGGTAGCGCTGCCGCTGCTGCGCAGAATGAACAGAAAAATGGCGAAAAACCCCAGAAATGCGTGAAAGTTACTCACGAAATGATAAACCCCGTAACTTGGGCTGTGCCAACCGGGGATCATGGTCATTTCGAAATCCCATGCGACCATGGTGCCGTAGAGCACGTAACCAAAGGGAATCAACAACGCCACATTGCGAAACCGGCGCCGCACGATCGGCGAGTCATTGATCGCGGTCTCGTATTGCAGCTTGATAAACAAACCGTACAAACCGACGATGATAAAGAATCCGATAATTTGGCGTGCGACCAAAAAGCCGTAATTGTGCCAACCAGGGAGGTGGTGACCTTCCTCCTGCACATGCCCCAGCCATTGGAAAGTGGCCTCACCGTTAGCCAGCAATACCAGCAACAGTACAAAGGCTACCGGAAACAATACGCCCAGCGAACACGCGTAATACCGTACTTTGAAGCGCCATTGACCGTTGGCCAGATGCAGCAGAGCGGACAAAGTCACGCCACCCAGCGCCATGAACAGGACGATCAGAAAATTGGTGGTAATGATCGACCAACTACCGAAGTTTTCCATACTTAATCCACCTCTTATAAATTATTGAGTAACGGCCATATTGGTGATAGGTTCCGTCACCAAAGCGTTACGCACGTAGTTGACCACATGCCAGCGTTCTTCCACGGACAAATCATTGGCCCCTCCGCCTTCACCCGGCTTGCCATAGGCGGGCATGATGGCACTGCCGAACGTGATCGTGCCGAAGATCCAGCCTTCGGTCAGGTCTTTCTGCACATAGTCCATGGTCAGATCAATGGCACCGATCTTCGGACTTACCGGCGAACTCGCCTTGCCATCAAAACCGTGGCACGCGGCGCAGTAGATTCGGAACAGCGTGCGACCGGTCTTTATCGATGCGGCGGTGGCGGGAACCGGATTGACCAGTTTCTGCGCTTCTTCACGGTTTGCCACTTTCGTGGGCATGCCGGTAACCGGCACGGAACGCGCGGGAAATTGATGAATGATACCGTGATCGGTCTCCTGCGGCTTGATGCTGGGCTGGTTCATCATATCCGTGGACCAGGGCCAGGCCATGGCCGCCACCGGCACCATCAGGGCGAGCATACTGAGCGCGTACTTCATCGTATTTCCTCTTCGCGAATTTCCAATGACTGGTGTTTTTTGAACAAATCCTTGAGCGGATCCCGCTGCTGTTCATTGACTTCGATAATCACACCGATCTGGTCGAGACTGACTTTTTCGCTGTACAGGTTGCTGCGTTTCCGAAACAGGCCGGACAGAAACAGGAAGGAAAAAAACGTCGTCCACACACCGAAGAAAATCAGCATTTCGTACACCAGCACGAAATTCGACGGCAACGGAATAACGGGTTTGCCGCCTTGCGGCTGCACCAGGAACGATGCCTGCGCGGAGGCCAGAAAAAGGAATCCGAACACCACGCCAAAGGTTGCGCCGGCCAGCGTCAGCTTGGGTATGTGCACGGTACGGTCCCCGAGCACTTCCTCTATTTCCGGGTGTTCTATCGGTGACGCCAGCTTGACGTCATCAATCGAGATCCCCGGGATTTTGGAGTGGCGGATATCCGATAACGCACCGAACGCCTCATCGAAATCGCTGAACAAAGCTTTAATACGGTAATTCTTCGACATGTTACGCGCCCTCCAATTCCGGTTCACCCGTCGCATCTTTACGATCGCGGGCACGACGACTGTACACCTTGGCGGCATCTTCGTTGATCAGCCGCCGACGGTGGAACACCATTTCCTTCACTTCATACATGGACACGGACGGGAATACCTTGACGAATACCAGGAACAACAGACCGAACCATCCAAAACTTCCGAAGACAATCGCCCACTGCACGATACTGGGCCACATGATATCCCACTGATGGGGATCGTGAGACATGGACAAGGTGGGCGCGACGATCATCCAACGCTCGAAATACATGGACAAATTCAGCAGCAGTGACACTACGAACATGGTAGGCATATGGCGCCGGAATTTCTCCACCGCCAACGCGAACGGCACCACCATCCCGCAGAACAACATGGTCCAGAAGATCCAGGAATAAGGACCAACCGCTTTAGCGATCAACAGCTCCTTGGCGTAGATGTCATGACCGTACCAGGTGGACGCGAATTCGATCAGATTCAGGTAGGTCCATACCATGGCAATGGCGAAAGTCAGCTTCGCGGTCTTCTCCATGATCGCCACGGTCATATATTCCTCGAAGCGGAAGTAGTAACGCAGCATTACGAACAGAGTGATGATCGCCGCGCAACCGGAATACAACGCACCCGCGACGAAATAAGGCGGGAAGGACGTCACGTGCCAGCCGGGCATGATGGACATGGCGAAGTCCGACGATACGATGGAGTGCACGGACACCGCCAATGGAATCAGAAAACAAGCCATCAGCAGATAGGTTTTACGGAAGTTGCGCCATTGCCGATCGCTGCCGATCCAGCCCAGAGACAACACCGTATACAACTTGCGTCGCCAACCACGGGCGTTGTCACGGCAAATCGCCAGGTCGGGAATCATGCCGATAAACAGGAACAACATGGAAGCGGACAGATAGGTGGAAATCGCGAACGCGTCCCACACCAGAGGTGAGCGAAAGTTCGGCCAGGCGCCCCGATCACTAACATAGGGCAACACCCAATACAGGTTCCATACTCGTCCCAGATGGATCATCGGGAAGAATCCTGCCGTCATCAGCGAAAAGGTGGTCATCGCCTCGGCGAAGCGATAAATCGGTTTGCGCCAGTCGGCATGAATGATATGCAGAATCGCCGACAACAGGGTGCCCGAATGGCTCATGCCGATCCAGAACACGAAGCTCGCGATATACATATCCCACATGTGGGGGTTGTTAAGATTGGTGACGCCCATGCCGGTGTTGTACTGATAGATTTCGGCAGTCACCGCACAGGCCATCATGGCGATACAAATAAAGAACGTAATCCAGTAGGCGCGACGCGGATTTTCCATACTGCGCAGCACGTCGGCATTGATCTTCGCCCACTTTATTTGTTCGTCTATATCTTTTTCAATCATGTTGCATCTTCCGTTTATAGTTTTACCATCGGGGCCGTGCACCCCTTAGTTAAATACCGGTATCCCGCACCCGTTCCAGGTACATGACGGACGGATCCACGTTCAGCTCCTCAAAAATACGGTAACCGCGTTTCTCCGGATTCTGCTTGTGCTGCTTGTAGACACCCAGCTTCACTTCATGCTGTTGCCACAGCTTGGCGACCTTACTGGTTTCGTCCAGGCGATCGCCGAACACAATGGCGCCGGTGGGGCAAGCCTGTGCGCAGGCGGTGGTAAACTCGCCGTCCTGCACCTTGCGATCGGCCATTTTCGCCTTGTCTTTGGCGGCACGGATGCGTTGTACGCAGAACGTGCACTTTTCCATGACCCCCTTGTCGCGCACGGTGAGATCCGGATTAAGCTGGAGATTAAGGGGCTCCGGCCAGGAAGACTCGTAATAGGAAAAGAAATTGAAATAACGATTACGGTACGGGCAGTTGTTGGAGCAATATCGAGAACCGATACAGCGGTTATAGACTTGCGCATTGAGACCGTCCGGCGTGTGATAGGTAGCCGCGACCGGGCACACGGGTTCACATGTGGCCGAGTTGCACTGCTGGCACATCATCGGCAGGAAGGAGGCGCCTTCTTCGGGATAATCCGGGGTCACGCTGCTGGACTTGTTCTGGGATTCATCCCAATAGCGCTCGACGCGCAGCCAATGCATCGCCTGCCCTTTGGCAAAGCGGCTTTTACCCACCACCGCAAGATTATTTTCCGCATAGCAGGCCGTGGAGCAGGCATTGCAGCCAATGCACAAATCCAGGTTGATGGCCATGCCCCAACGGTGTTCATATTTATGATGTCCACCTTCTTCGGCGCCGCGCCGGTAGTTGGACCAGTTCTCCATTATATTCTGTAGCGACATGTCTTATGCTCCTTCTGTACGTCTCAAGGTATCCACGCTCACCGTGCGCACGAAGCCACGTCCCATCTGCACATCGCTGGCGCCAAGCCGGACAATATCTTTGGTTTCATCGGTCCTGACGATCTTCACCCGCGTGGCATACATGGCCAATTCACCGGTTTTCGCGTCGACACGCGCATCCAGCAATGTCAGTGGATTCACGCCGCGTCCACGCGCATAACGTCCATAGTCGCTGTGGCCCTGCCCCAGCGGCACGGCAATCGCTTCCTGATGCATGCCCTTGAACAGATACGCCGTGGTGGTGATCGCGCCATTGGCGGACTCGATGCGAATCAGATCGCCTTCCTTGATGCCGTATTTGGCGGCAGTAATCGGATGCAGCTCCGCCCAGGAATCCCAAACCACTTTGGCGATCTGATCGGGCGACTCCTGCAACCAAGGCAGATTGGCGTGGCGACCATCAAACAGGCCCATGCGCGCGGTGGGCATCAGCGCTAACGGAAACTCCGCATCCGCTTGATGATCCGGAATCTGCACATCAAAGGTTTTCACCGCGAATTTCTTCACCGGCGCTTTCACACCCACCTGACCGTTTTGCAGCGCCTCTTCCCAGAATGCTTTAGGGGTAGTCTGGACGGAGACACTGCTGTCTTTCATGGCCACCAGAGCGTTACTCAAGTAGGCATAAAAATCGGCGTATTGACCGTAGGTGTCAGGCTTCTTCTGCTTCAGCATGCCCAGCAAGATATCGCCAAAACCGCGCGTGTCCGCGTACAGTTTTTCCATCAAAGGCTGCTGCACTCCAAGCACCGGCTGTTCGCCACTGTTGACCGCCATGTGGGTTCCCCAATCTTCCATGGCGGAAGCTACCGGCAGCACCAGATCCGCCTGCATCACAGTCTCATCGGGAAACGTACTGAGCGCCACTTTAAAGGGTACGCTACCGAGAAAATCACGAAAACCCAGGGCGATGGGGGCGGTATAAACCGGATTGGCGCCGTAAAACAGCACCACATCCAGCTGCTTGTTCTTGACATTTTCCGCAAAACGCACCAGATCGCCGGTCCCGCCGGTCTTGGCCTGCAACTGCTTGAGCGGCACGTCAAAGCCCGGCTCGATGGTTTTACCGACATTACCCAGCAGGATATTCAAGGCCATGATCGCGGCCGTTGCCTGATAACCGAATTCTTGACCTTGCACTGCGGCGCCCGGAATGACCAGGCTTGGCCGGCGATCCCGCAACACTTTGCCAATGCGTTGAATGCGGTCGCCACTGACACCGGTGATTTCCGCCGCTCGCTCCACGGTGAATTCGTCGATGCGTTTGCGTAGTTCAGCACTCACCACCGAACCGTCCACATCGCCTTTACGCAACAGATAGTTGGCCAAGCCCAACGCGAGCGCGCCTTCGGTGCCGGGACGAATCGGCACCCACAAATCCGCGCTGCCGCCGGTCATGGTCATCTTGCCTTCGACCTGTATCAGGGTGCCGCGCTTGCCGCGGCGAAATTCCGCGTATTGGCGCGCATACAGTACCGGTGAGGAACTGGCGCCCATGAAATCCGCACCCAGCGACAACACCACGTCCGCCTTATCGATACGCAGCCGCGCATTGGCATCCCCCAGCATGTCCTGGCAAACGCTTTCCCAGACGCGATTATTTACCACCTCATGCACATAATGATGTTTGGCGCCGGTCGCTTCCATGAAATTCTCGATCATGACCCGCTGATGACCGGAGACAGTGCCGGTAACCCAGGCGATACGGTCACCGCTGGCACCCGCCAGTTTTTCGGTGAGCATGGCTTCGGCTTTATCCCAACTGATCGCTACCAATCCGCCACCATCACGCATCATGGGCGAGGTAATCCGGTCCGGGTTATAATGACCCTGCACACCGGCCTGCCCCATTTGACAGGTTTTACCCGCGTTTACCGGCGCATCCGGATTTCCTTCCACTTTGAGAATTCTGCCTTCGCGGACACGCCCATGGATACCGCAGCCGGCAGTGCATTGGGTACAGGTCGAGGCATACCAAACGCCGACGCCGGGTACCACGTATTCCTCAGGCATGAAATAGGAAACCACCTCTTCCTTGCCTTCTTCCAGCGTTATCGTAGACGGCAGGTCGCATCCCGCCAGCGTCGCCCCGGCCGCACCGCTGACGCCCAGAGCTTTGAGAAATTCACGTCGATTCAATTTTCCACTCATTGTCTTTATCCCGTATGGTTCTTGCCTGCGATTATTTATGACACTTCCAGCAATCGCCAGGGCCACCGTTGGCCTCATGACAACTCTTGCACCAACCCATGTTGAGTGGCTTCACCTTGTGCGCCACTGTCATGTCCTTGATCTGACCGTGACAAAAAGCGCAAATATCCTTGACGTCTTCGACGGGGTAATCGCGGTCGAAAACGAAACGCTTGAGATGCCGTTCATGAGTGAAGTGTACGAAGTCAGGCAAATCATGCACTTTTTTCCAGGGTGGAGATTGTTTCTTCTGCCAGTACTCGGTCAATTTCTGGATACGAGGTTTATCCGTGGCAATGATTTTGTGACACCCCATGCATTTACTGGTGGGTGGAATACCCGCCACTTTGCTGCGCCGGGCGTAAGTGTGGCAGTACATGCAATTGATCTTGTTGACATCCACATGAACATTATGCGGAAACTCTATGGGTTGCTCGACATCGATTCCATCATAAGTACCCACGGGTGGAATTGGATCCGCGGCGGCGGACCAACCGACAACCGGCAATGATGCGGCCACTACGAACATAATGGCCAGGGCCAATCGCCGCACGATTTCCCCGCGACGTTGATAGTCAACACGATACTGATTAACTGCGATTTCCATCATCAATCCTCTTTGCATGGCAGCGAGTGACGCATAACAATTTACGCCCCCCTGGCAACACGACCCTAGACCGTGACGCCTAACAAGACACAGTACATACGAGAGAGAGAAGAGCTGCATGCCCTCATTACCAAAGGACAGCGCGCCTCAGAAAACGGCCGCCAAAAACCACGGCACGATTGATTGAACCTCCCCCGAACAACACACACAAATCCCGATGACCTTCAATTCCAGGATCACTCCGTGTAATTACACACAGTGTACCTTTTGAAATATCAGAATATGCTGATTAATTTTATTATGTTAAGCGATTTACTGCATTATCGATCCGAACCGCCGATGCTAGACAATAGACTGCAGTATGTCAACGGTGATAGTCGCTGACAAATCTATATTACTAAATGAATATTCTTGATAAGGGCAGTAAATTATTTTTGTTGTCGGCAAACTGACGCGTAGCAGGATGTCAATCAACTCTTATACTTTAACGATAAAAATATCGCACGGCGCGTGGTGCAGGACACTGCTGGCAGTGGACCCCAACAGACTCGCCAATCCGGAACGACTGTGGCGGCCGATGACGATAAGATCCACCTGATGTTGACGGGCATAATCAATGATGACGGCGCGGGTAGCACCGGATTCCACCACCCCAATGACGGTGCTGTGGGTAATAGTGCGTACCAGCACATCGACTTGTTGCCGGGCGCGATCGATGAGCTGTTGTTCGATATCCTGGTATTGAGGTATCACCATCTCGTTGCCGAAATCCACCGGCAAATACTCGACAACATGCAATAGAGTCAACGCCGCGGAAAATTGTCGGGCCAGAGCTTCCGCTCGCTCCAGAATCACTCGACTATCTTCCCGTAAATCCACGGCGACAAGCACCTGTTTATAGTGCGGCATAGACTACCCATTATGTAATAGAGGTTTTATAAACCTCCAAAATTAATGTTAAAAACTGCCAATCCACTCTGCCAGTATAGATGTTTTCGCGACAGTATGCGGCGCGCCGTGTGGATCGGAAGATGCCACGATCGCAGGCGCCAAGCGGGTCGTACCCAGCCGACCTACGACCCCAGGCAACTGTTCATGGGATCTTGACGGATTCGGACGCCGGTTGCGCCACAACCATCGATGCGTGCTGGCGTTCGCGCGCCTGTTCCAGTCCGTCCTCCATGGCCTGTAACTTGTCGGCATCGGGATACAGTCGCTGAATCCTTTCAATGAGGTACTCCGCATGGCTTAGTTCTTGCGCGGCAATCGCTTTGTTGCCGGCCGCCACCATGCGCTCATAGAGATTGTTCTGTATCGTCACCAGTTGCCGGGCCATTTTGTCCATGCCAGCGGTATCGCCGATCTCCGCGAAATACCTGATCATGGTACGCAGCAAGTGCGGCGCGTCCGTTTGATCATTGACCAAACGCGCCAATTGCTTGCCGGCGGTCACCAGGTTATGCCGCGCCTCACCGGCCAGATACCATTGCCGTTCGAGATCGCTGGAGGGATGCAATGCCGCCAGTTTCTTCCATTGGCCTTGCTCATACAGTAAATAAGCGTTGGCACCACGCCACAGCGACTTATCCTTGATGCGAGACAATACTTTCTGTGCCGCAGGCCAGGCACCGAACTCCACATACACCTGCAACTGCACAAGGTGCACCCGGTCCAGCCAATCTTCATGTTGCTCGTAGAATTCCGTGGCCTCAGGCAAACGAAACTGACGCGCCAGGGTCAAATATCGCAGACTGCGCGCGCCGCGCGCATCCTGGCCCTCAAGTTGCACCGCCACCTTGCGTGCCATCTCAACATCATCCCATCCGATAAAATACTCACCGATCCGATACAAGCGCTCCGCAACACCCTGCCCCTCCAGATAGGGCAAGATATCCAGATGAAATTGCGCGCGCAGAAAATCATAAGGATTTTCTGCGCCGGACGGCTCCGCGATCAATTTCGACAGGCGTACTTCCGAAAGTATATTGGTGTCCGTATTGGCGACACTACCAGCGCTGGCGGTCTGCAACTCCGCGCGCGACAAACCGAAGTACCAGAACAGCTCATCGGCACTATGGACGTCATGGTGCGCCAAAGCCTTTTTGATATCCGGCAACTGCATGCGTGCATTGATGCGATCGGCATCGAATACCAGACGGGCATGGGAACCGAACAAGAGCAGATCCCCGGTATCAAGATTGGCGTAACTCACGACCTCGGGAAACACATCGAGAAAAGCCTTGATCAATGCTTTCAATGTCGTCACGTCCATATGAAATAGATTGATCCACTGGCCAAAGATGCCGCCGGTATTAAGACGCGCGTCCACCACCTGAAAAAACTGCCGGGTGAAGACATTCGCCGCCCCGGCACGCCAGGGATGGGAAGGCTGCGCGACAATGATATCGTATGCTTGATCCTCCACCAGCAAGGTATTGCGCGCATCATTGAAGCTCAATTGCACTCTTGGATCTTGCAGCACAGGGATCTCGCCACCGGCGATCGCCCGACCCGCGGCCACAACGGCCGGTTCCAATTCCACCACGCGAATCGATGCCAGACTGCTGAAACTCAGGGAACGGGTGGTGATGCCGCCGCCAAAACCCACGACAAAAGCCGATTTGGGATTTTCATGGTAGAAATACGGCACCAAACCCAACAGAGTTTCCGCAATCAGCATGTTGTACGGATCATCCTTATCCAGGAAAGATTCGTTGAGACCATTATTCTGCAGGCGAATCAGATTGTCGTCATAGCTGACCATGCTGACCACACCGGCCTTGCCCTCCTGCAAGTACAGAAACTCCGGCTTGCTCCCGCGCTTGGATTCGTTGTCGTACCCCACCGACGCGATGAGATCCTTGTAATCGAGGTGCGGCAACAGCCAATGGGAGCCGATCACCGCCAAGGTCACGCCCGCAATTACCAAGCGCATGCGTCGATCCGCAATCGCAGGCAGAAAGATCATGGGCAACAACAGAATGAGGCCTGCCATCACCGACAACAGCAAATCGGTACCGTATGCCGGAATCAACCAGAAACCCGCGAGCAACGAGCCGAAAATACTCGCCACGGTATTGACGGCATACGCTTTACCGATGCGGCTGCGCACCCCTTCAAGGTCTCCACAATATAGTTTCAGATTGATCGGGAACAAGGCGCCGAACAGAAAGGTCGGCACGAACAATAGCGTGAAAACAAAACTGTATTTAACCAAATGGACGATTAAATCCGGTGCCGGCAGATGATTGACCGCCTGATAGATACTGGGTATCGCGGACAAGCCGGCTCGGGTCAACAACAGCGACAAGCCTAATAACACCAGCCCGACCGCCATCCAGGTCTGGGGTACGCGGATACGTTCCACGGTATGGCGAATCGCCCAGGAACCGGCGGCGATCCCTATCAAGAAAATCGTCAGGATGGAAGCAAAGCCATATATAGTCGTACCGGCGAAGATCACCAGATATTTCGTCCACCCTACTTCCGTGGCGATCGCCACCAGCCCGGTAAAAAACAGCACGACCAGAGCGCGTCCCTGCAATGGTGCATGGTAACGCTGCTCGTCGATGAGCACATGTTGAAAACCGGTTTCCACCGGTGGCAACACCAATCGACGATTGACGCGCCACGCCATGAACACAATGAGCACGTTTAACGCGACCGCGATATAGATGGCGCCGTCCAGACCGAACGCAGGAATAAACACAAAACCCGACAAACATGCGCCCAACACGGCGCCGGTGGTATTGAGGCTGTAAAGCTGACTCATACGCAACCCCATTTCCCCCTGCCGCCGGATCATAATACCGGCCATTACCGGAAACGTGGCGCCCATGCACAAGGTGGGAATAATCAGCAGAAAGATACTGATGGCGAACTTCATCGCCAATGAGGTGCCCCACACGGGCAACATCGCCATCAACGCATCAAGATTCAATAATGTCGGTAACAGCAACAACCCGGAAATGCCGATCAACACTTCCAATAATATATATGGCTTCAGGTTATGAATGCGATTGCGGGTAATGCGTTCCGCCAGATAACTGCCCAGCGCAAGGCCGAGGAAGAAGGCTGCCAGCACGGTACTGATGGCCGCCGCCGTGGAACCCATGCTCAGACCCAGGAGCCTGACCCAAGCCACCTGGTAGGTGAGCGCAGCGATACCGGAGATCAATAGAAAAAAGGCGGCAATGGGAAACACGGTCAAGGGCCTGCTTCAGTCTCGAACGAATTATGGAGGTTGCGCTCAATTATTAGGCAACTGAATTCTAAATCAATACAGTAAAGTAAAAGACAGCGCACCTGGATACAAGGAAAAATTTAAGAAATGTCATATTATTGACATTTGTCAATTTGAATACTCTAGGTTAATCAATAGCCTATATCATGGAAAATTAGATAAACTCTCCCCTTTCTTAAGATCAGATTACGGATCATAATTTAATCATATTAAATCTCGATTCTTAACATAACATTGCGTACCCAGGCCCGTTAGCATATTTATAAGCTACTGATTACACCGGGCTATTATTCATATCTCGCGGTATTGTCCAGTATTGCACTTTTTTGACTCCCCCTGCCCATTATGCTAGTTTTGCCGTGTTCTCTCGCGAGGGAGAATCGTTAGTCTGACAGTCGTACCGTTAGCCTGGCGTCGTTAGTCCGACTATTTCACCAAATAGTTAACTAACACCTTTGTTGTTGCTAGTTGTCGCAAGACGCTAGCCAACCACACTGTAAAGTCGTTAAACCTAAACCGAAAAACCTAACCTGAAGGAGATTACTATGGGTGGTGGTGGCGGTGGTGGCGGCGGCGCGCACGAAGCTGCAACTGGTCAAGGCCACCGCGCGCCACCTGCGCAGCGTGC
>JAHECY010000047.1 GCA_024641505.1 Gammaproteobacteria bacterium | reverse complement strand
GCCAGCGTGATGCCAGCATTGGAATGCGCCATGGAGTGATTCCTTCGAGCAGTAACACGGCTACATAGCCATAGTAGAACAGCGGCACGTCCAAATAGAGAATAATCATCAGGACAATGCCGAGGATAAATCGATATGCTCTTTCGCTCACTGGCCGAATTCCTGTTGGGTGTCGTGGCAAGCATTTCCGTACCGGATGTGCCATCAAGAGGTTGATCTGTACGGAAAAACCAATACTTAAATATCGGCCGTAGTTAAAGCAAGTTTACAATGGATAAGGGACGCTACATCTGCGCTGACCCTACCGTGTCCGGTGACCGCGGCGAGAAATAACCACGACGGTGGGCACCATACCCGGAATCCGGCAATCCCGCGGTAACTCGGCCCCACAGGCCGGATACGCAAGGCGGCAAACGGTACATTTCCGGAGTTATCAGGATTTATTCTCGATCTTAGCCCAGGTATCACGCAACGTAACCGTACGATTAAAAACAAGTTTTTGATCAGCGGTCGGGTGCGGATCACGGCAAAAATATCCTTCCCTTTCAAATTGAAA
Source organism: Gammaproteobacteria bacterium (assembly GCA_024641505.1). GTDB lineage: Bacteria > Pseudomonadota > Gammaproteobacteria > SG8-11 > SG8-11 > UBA6920. The sequence goes on along the minus strand of JAHECY010000047.1, from coordinate 29,305 downwards.
TACTTCCCCCGGCCGCGCCTCCGCCAACGAGCCCTCCAAATAGCATTCCATCAATGTCAACAGGGAATTTGGATTGAGATATTCCCGATAATCTTTACCCTCTTTAGTATTGTCGGGAGTCGGATGGGTAAACAACCGATCATAAAGCCGTACTTCCGCGACGGAACTGTGCTGCGCTGACACCCAATGAATTACCCCTTGTACTTTGCGGCCTTCCGGATTCTTCCCCAGGGTTTCACTGTCATAGTGACAACGCAATTCGATGACGTTGCCATGCTCGTCCTTGATCACCTCGTCACAACGCACCACATAGGCGTTGCGCAGCCTGACTTCGCCTCCGGGAACCAGCCGCTTGTATTTCTTGGGGGGCTCTTCCTTGAAGTCTTCAACATCGATATACAGCTCACGACTGAACGGTATCAGTCGGCTGCCCATGGCCTCATCCTGGGGATGATTCGCCGCCGGCAGCATTTCTTCACCGCCGTCAGGATAGTTGGTCAGCACCACTTTCAGCGGCCGCAGCACCGCCATACGACGTGGGGCGCGGATATTGAGATCACTGCGCACACAGTCCTCGAGCAGTTCCATCTCCACAAGATTGTCCGCCTTGGTAACTCCGATGCGGCGGCAAAATTCTCGCAAAGCTTCCGGTGAATAACCGCGGCGGCGCATGCCCGCAATCGTCGGCATGCGTGGATCCTGCCAACCTTCTACATGACCGTCTTCCACCAGACTGGTCAGTTTCCGTTTGCTGGTCACGGTATAAGCCAGACTCAGCCGTGAAAACTCTATTTGCTGGGGATGACACGGCGTTGCCAACACATCCAGGAACCAATCATACAAGGGACGATGATCTTCAAACTCCAGAGTACAAATGGAATGCGTAATTCCTTCCAGAGCATCCGAAATGCAATGGGTAAAGTCATACATGGGATAAATACACCATTCATCGCCCGTCTGGTGGTGAATCACTCCATGGCGGATACGATACAGTGTTGGGTCACGCATATTGATATTCGGCGACGTCATATCGATCTTGGCACGCAATACTTTCTCACCATCGGCAAATTCGCCGGCGCGCATGCGCGCGAATAAATCCAGGTTTTCCGCCACGCTACGTTCCCGAAACGGACTATTACGACCCGGCGCGGTCAATGTGCCGCGGTACTCGCGTATTTGTTCAGCATTGAGATCATCCACATAGGCTTTCCCCTTTTGGATCAACTGCACCGCGAACTCGTACAATTGGGCGAAGTAGTCCGAGGCATAGAACAAACGGTCGTCCCAGTCGTAACCGAGCCAGCGCACATCCGCGATGATCGCCTGCACGAATTCGAGATTTTCCTTGTGAGGATTGGTATCGTCAAAACGTAAGTTACAGGTGCCTTGATAGTCCCGGGCAATGCCGAAATTAAGAACAATGGATTTGACGTGCCCCACATGTAAATAACCATTAGGCTCCGGCGGAAAGCGTGTTGCCACCCTGCCCTTGTGTTTTCCGTTACGGAGATCTTCGTCGATGATCTGGCGAATAAAATTCGTTGGCGCAGGTGCTGCTTGATCACTCATGCCTTTATTATTCCTTAATATATTAATGGTATGTTAGGGTGGATACGACCATTACCGCCGTATCTTGGGACTCAAGGACAAACAAGAAGGTGTCGCCAGTCTTGCAGGTCCGATCAACGAAACCTGGCAGCATTGTACAATAAGTGCCGGTAAGTACCAGCCCCCGCTCCCCTGGGGTACCAGACTTTCCCGGGTATCGGTACGGTACCGATCAACGGTTCGCACCCATTCCGGTCAGCGACTAGCCCACCGATCCGCGAACTTTGCACGCACATCGGCATGTTCCAACACATCCACAAGTCGCGACCAGTAGACTGCCGGCTTACCGATAAAACGCCATTGGATACTCATAATACCGACGCCAAGATGATTCGGCATACCGACCATGGCAAGAATTTCCAGCGGATGGCCATCAACCGCTTGGAAGGTGAGTCTATCCGAACGCATGATTTCCACCTGGAGATTTCCTGCTTCCTGGCTGCGCGGGTCCACCGCGATGAGCCGCCGCAAATCCTCGGCCGCCAGATAGGCGGCCGCGCGATTCATGGTCGAAGAACCGGTCACGCGCATCGGGTAGGCACTGCTGTGTTTGCGGTTCAAAAAGATCAATGGTGAAAATCCGGTGCGCGCACCCTCGTCGGCCCGCCAGAAAACAATTTTATCGAGTTGTGGCGCCAACTGGGTGACCCGCATGAATTCGGCCTGGGTAACGACCACTTTCAGCGGTTTTCCGGGTTCGGTCAGTACACAATTCCCACGCAGTTCTCCTTGACCCACGCTGCGTCGCAAATAATCGAGGGTTTGAACGGCCGCTTCCAAGCTGGAACATGCCAACCCGGAATCAGACAAAAACAAGGTTTGGGGTGGCGGTGGCGCAGGCGGCGGTGCGGTTACGCCCATGGGTACCGCGTCATCTTCCTTGCCACAAGCCAATAGTAAACAGCACACGGAACTCAAAATGAACAATCGCATAAGCATGCTCGCCTCCTGAACCTGGCGCATGGACCGGTTATGCAGTAACCATCGGTTGTTCCTGATATTTCTTGAAAAGATAGGCCTGCACGATGGCCCACAACCAATGGGTACCGGGATTGAAGTACCGAATCAGGATATCCGTGGCGAATTCCCGGACGACTGCATCGAGGTCCCGTAATGCGCTTACCACCCGAGGGAGTGTTTTGCCGGCACGGCTGCACAAGCACTTTGGCCTTCTATGCCCAGTTGTCGTGCCGCCTCAAAAACCACATCCTTATTGCTCTCCCTTAGCGCATCAATAAGGCGCGCAATGCGTCGACCCCGCGTTTGGACGGGAACTTGCGGGGTATCCTTGAAATTTCCTTGAAATTGCTTGAAATTGCTATGAAATTGCACGCGTAGTTTACGGAAACCCCATCGCTTTGGTGATATCCCATGCGCACTTATCCTCATCTTTTGTACGTTAGTGCATGGTAAAAGCGGAACGGCAAGCGATCTGTGAATAACCAACCACCGATTACGTGGAGAATTCACAATTCGTAGTTTGATAGTGGGAAATAAGGCGCTCTTTCTCAGCGCGCGCCAACCGGCGCAGCACGTATTCGCGCTTCAAGGCACTGGACCGATCCGGAACGGGTTCCGCATAGGCCAGATACACGGGACGCCGGGCGCGCGTATACCGGGCACCACGTTTGGTATCACCATTGTGCTCCAGCAGTCGTTTCTCCACGTCAGTGGTGATACCGGTATAGAATGAATTGTCCGCACAACGAACGATGTAGACATGCCAACAGGAAACCATAGAACGCGTCCAGAAAAAACACTGTGGCAAGTTTAGCAAATAATATTGCCGCCACTGACCGCAATCACCTATCGGTCAGTGGCGTAATGGATTACGTCAGGAATTGATAGTGGCGTCGTTGACGTGAGTAACCATGCCACTGTTGTCGATGAACCGGGCTTCGGTACGCACCAGCGTTTTGCCGTCCTGGCGCCATAACAACACAATAAAAGGGAAATAGCCGGTGAGTTCCTGTATCGCCAATTGAAACACCGTGCCCCAATGCGCCCCTTTGGGCATGATCCAGATTACGGGCGCGCCCGCCTGCTTTTCGATATCCGTACGTAACAAGTTGCGACGCGCGATGCGCAAACGCTCGATGATATTCTCACTGTATGAACCGTCTTCATTTGGCGCCGGCAGCACCGCCGGTACCCTGACTTGCTTGATATCACTGAAAGACAAACCACCATGACGCTTTTTTAACGTGGACTTGATAAACTCAAGCTCCTCATTATCGAGGGCTTGATCGAGAAAATATATATTCATCTACCCCTACCCTTTGCTACCCATCGTCCATTACGACTGTCTTGTGCAGCCGTACCCTGCGATGATTATACAGGACAAGTCACGGCTAATTCAGCTAAAATACCGCGAGTTACAGTATTCACCCTATACCCGGCACCCTGTAAATACCGTCATCTTTTAACGTACCAGGGGCATATTTTGATTCTCTATACCGCACCCGATCAGAATTGTCTAACCGACCGCCCACTCAGCACTGAAAACTATATAAATCTCATATGATGCTCACTCAGTTGGAAAACGTTTCCCTCGCCTACGGACCTCATACCCTGCTGTCCCGGGTTGGATTCCACATTAATGCCGGCGAAAAAGTCTGCTTGGTTGGCCGCAACGGTACCGGCAAATCATCGCTGTTTAGAATCATCGCCGGCGAGTCCTTACCCGACGAGGGCACGGTCTGGTACCGCGATGGGCTGAAGGTTTCCTATCTGGAACAAGATGCCACAATGGTCGCGGATATCACCGTCTACGACATGGTTGCCTCTGGTCTGGGGACTTCCGGTCAGGTACTCAGCCGCTATCATCAAGTGGCCGCGGATCACGCGATGCCCCATGACGAACAGATCCGTCAGCTTGCCGACTTGCAACATCAAATTGAATCCCTGGACGGATGGAGTCTCAAGCACAAGATCGACACGGTGATTGATAAGTTGTCGCTCCCCGGGGACCGTGCATTTTCCGATTGTTCGGGTGGTATTCGCCGTCAGGTGTTACTGGCCAAAGCCTTGGTGAGTGATCCGGATCTGTTACTACTGGACGAGCCTACCAACCACATGGACATCACCGCCATCACCTGGATTGAATCTTTTCTGCAGGGATTTCGTGGCGGTTTGCTGTTCATTACCCACGATCGCACATTTCTGAAAAATCTGGCGACACGCATCGTGGAACTTGACCGTGGCAAATTGACTTCATTCAATGGTGACTATGATTTTTATCTACGTCGCAAAGACGAAATGCTCAATGCCGAAACCAAGGCGAACGAACGTTTTGACAAGCAACTTGCGGAACATGAAGTCTGGATCCGTCAAGGTATCAAAGCACGCCGCACGCGCAACGAGGGGCGCGTCACGCTCCTGGAAAATATGCGCCGGGAACGTGCCCAACGCAGCGAACGACAAGGTGTGGTCAGTCTGCAACTGGATAGCGGAGAAACCTCCGGCAAACGGGTCGCGGATTTGCGTCACGTTAATTTTTCTTATGGCGACAAACCGATCATCAATAATCTAACGACGCGTATCATGCGGGGGGACCGTGTCGGCATTATTGGACCGAATGGTTCCGGCAAGAGTACTTTACTGAAATTGATGCTGGGCGAATTGCCCCCCGACAGTGGCCAGGTGATATTGGGAACCGGTCTGCAGATTGCTTATTTTGACCAACAGCGCAATCAACTGGATCTGGAAAAAACCGTGCGCGACAACATCAGCGAAGGTAATGACTTTATTTCCGTGCAAGGACAGTCACGCCACATCATCAGCTATCTCAAGGATTTCCTGTTTCCGCCTGACCGCATCAATACGCCCGTGAAGGTCTTGTCCGGCGGTGAGCGCAATCGCTTACTACTGGCGCGTTTGTTCACACGCCCGGCAAACTTGCTGGTACTCGATGAACCCACTAACGATCTGGATGTGGATACCCTGGAATTACTGGAAGAATTGCTATCGGAGTTCACCGGTACTCTGCTATTGGTCAGTCATGATCGCAGTTTTCTCGACAACATTGTGACCAGTACGCTGGTGTTTGAAGAGGATGGCCGAGTTGGCGACTATGTGGGGGGATATGCGGACTGGTTACGCCAACGGCGGCCGGTGCAGAAATCCGCCACCCGAATTCAGGAATCAGCAACCGTAGCGACCCCGGCACCAGCCGGCAACAAAACCAAAATCAGTGCGGCCCCGGCCCCTGCCAAGCGCAAACTGGGTTATAAGGAAAAACGGGAATTGGAAGCGCTCCCGGCACGCATCGAAGCCCTCGAAAAGGAACAAGCGAGCATCGAAACCGCCATGAGTCAGGGAACGTTCTATCAACAGGACAAGGATACAATCACCCGCACCCTGTCCCGCCTGGAAGTTCTGCGTGCCGAACTTACCCAGCGCTATGCGCGCTGGGAGGAGCTGGAAAACGATGATGGTTAGGCGCGGTGAAATATGGTGTCGTTATCGCGTGCCATATATCGATACTATTCCGCTAACTTGCGCAACTCAAATGTCCCGTGGCTGCCGGCACCGGGATCTTCCCAACTGCCGGCAAACAATCCGTCTCCCTGGAGAAATGCCTGAAAAGTCGCACCGGCATCGGTACTGCCCTTGAGCATCCACTTATCATCAGTGTAGGTGATTAAACCACGTACCGCAAAATCACCCGCCGCTTTGCTGACACCTTCCCAGATCACCCGGCCATGATCATCGATTTCCAGGTTCAAGCTTCCGGTATCGTCCCCCATATAATTGCCGATATATTTACCGGCAAACTGCATATCCTGACTGACCGGCGTAACACTCGAGGTTTCAGGCTCCGTAGCACCACTGGCGCATGCGGTTAACAGTACAAAAATCAACCACAAAATATTTTTCATATGATTTTGCCTACATTAAGGATTCCGGCGTTATTCTATACTAATACCTGGAGCCAGACTTCATACTCTCCGCGAAGATTTGGTAATTGCCGTTATGATCATCTGCTGTGCAACCAAGGTGGGGCATTATGATGTTGGTGTGGCGTCTATTCCATAAAAAAGGCATACCGTGGTATTTGGCGCGTCACTATTGGTGGGCCTATTTGTGGCGGCCGGGAATCTGGGTCTTCGACCACCAACCTATCATCAACCTGATCCTGCTGGGTTATTACCGACGTGTGGTCGCCGCCGTATTGCGCAATATCCCCGGCCACAAACCTTGCCGGGTACTGCAAATCGCCAGCGCCTATGGCGAACTCCTACCTTCCCTGGATCGACGCATCAAGGCCGGAGAATTGCATCTGTTAGACGTCGCCGGTCCCCAGCTTCAGCTGGCACGCATGAAACTGAAAAACAGCAGTCCCGGCATCACCCACCATTACACCCAAATGAACAGCGAGATGCTGGGCTACCAGAATGCCAGTTTTGACATCGTTTCCATTTTCCTGCTGTTGCACGAACTGCCACCGGAAGCGCGTCAACGCACGCTTGAGGAAGCGATTCGCGTGGTAAAGCCAGGCGGCAAGTTAATCATCGCCGAATACGGTCGCTACAGATCGGTGCATCCATTGCACCGCATCGCTCCGGTGCGCTGGTTGTTCACGGTACTGGAACCCTTTCTCGCCTCCGCCTGGCGCGAAGATTTGACCAAACTGGTTTCGCGCCACGCCGAGCATCAAAGCCGCAATGTCATCACCTTTACCGACGAAGCGATCTTTCACGGTTTTTATCATGTGGCGAGCTATAAGATTGTTTGACCGGGTGCGCTAGACTCCATGGCATCCCGTGACCGCCAACACCACGTGTATCGCTCTTTCCAAGAAATACCGCAATGCCTGCCGACTCCGCATTTCGCGTCAGCTTTTTGATCTCACGGAGGAAAAGACAAATGTCTCCGTTTGGGATTTCCCACCAGCTCTATGTGTCGGTGGAGTGACCGTATCCAGACACGCCGTAAACCCATCCCTGGCGCCAGAAGGTCTGGAAACGGTCACCCCACCGCCACCGCAGGTAGGAAATTGCTGTTACGTTGAGTGAGTACGAGGTATCACGACGTGGTGCCCAGCGGGTAGCTGCACGCGTTGCGTTTGTACTGCGCCCAAAACATTGTGTACGACTAAATTTCGACGCCGATCCACTTTTTGGTGGTGATGCAGACCATCAATATGCCGCAGCATTTTTACACAGTTTCGCACCCGAAGATCAACACCGCTGTGTAGCATGCGATCACGTTGTTACAGAGTCAGCCGGCGATAGATATCCGATATCTTCAACGGCAGCTTGGCGACATCATCGATCACATTGAATGCCGCCGGACCGTACATATACGGCAGGTAATCCCGCCCTTCCTGATCGATGGTGACGCAATAGGGATGAATCCCCGCGTAGCGGGCTTCGATCAGGGCGCGCCGCGTATCCTCGATGCCGTACCGTCCGCGGTAACTGTCATAATCATCCGGTTTGCCGTCGGACAACGTGATGAGAATACGGGTACGCGCCTCCACCGCGCGTAACACTTGGGTAAGGTGTCGAATCGCGAATCCCATGCGCGTATAATCCTTGGGCTCCACGGCACTGATGCGCCCCCGCACCAGTTCATTATACGGCTCATCGAAGCCCTTGATTTTGTAGATCTCACAGCGTTTGCGCGCCATCCCGGAAAAACCGTAAATCGCATACTGATCTCCCAACGTCTCCAGCGTTTCCGCGAGCAGAATCAGCGCCTCGCGTTCCGCCAGGTTGATCCAGCCCTTGGTGGAACCGCTCATGTCCACCATCAGACACACCGCGATATTGCGCTCCGTACGGTGCATGCGCGTGAACAGGCGCTCGCTCATTTCCCCGCCGTCATGGGTATCGGCCAGTGCTTCCACCAGCGCATCGATATCTACGTCATCACCGTAAAACTGCCGCTTCAACAGGCGATCCTCATCCCGCAAGGCTTCGAACGTCCGGCGCAGATGTTTGATCACGCCGTGATATTTGTGCAATGTCGTTGTGACAAAACCATCATAAGTCGGCTCCAGTGTTTTCTCACGCACCGCGCACCAGTTTTTATGGTAGTGCTGACGCTGATAATCCCACTCATCATAAAGAAACGCGCCCTCCTCGTGATAAGTGCCGCGCCACACCTCATCCGGGTCTATCGCGTCCTCCCCGAGCAGTGCCGGATCATACTCACCGGGGCCCGCCGGCACCAGATATTCGTCCGGCAAGTCCCCCAGATCCTGGATAATGGACGTCATCAGCTTCTTTACGTTCTCCGGTACCGGCACCGGTTTATCATCCACCGTGATCTCCATGGTTTCCAGTTGCTCACCGGCACCCGGCTCCGGGATCTGCTTCCGGAATTCCGGTGCGTCCGCCACCAGCGGCGGCGCGGTCTCCCGCGCAAGCTCACTCTGCAATTTATACAATGCGTGCCGAAAACGCGCTTTTTCCTGCGCCAAGCGCGCGGCTTGCACGCGCGCCACCTGTTCCAGGGAAAAGGCACCTTGATAAAACGCCGGCGGACACGGTGGCAAGCGATCTGCCTGTGCCGCGCAAATGCGCAGTACCGCGTACACATCCACGCCCGGCTGCGCCACCGCCGATGCGGCTTCCTGCCAGGCCAAGGGCAACGGCGCCGTACCCAACGCCTGGGCAACGCCCTGCATATCCCGATACAAACCCGGCAAGTGGCGCCGCAAACACGCTTCCAGACGCAGGGTTTCCAGGCGGTGAAAACGTGCCTGAAATTCCTCGGGTCGTGCCTGTTGCGTCACAAATTCCATAAGCGGCGCACGGAACGTACCAAACCAGTTCTGTGCCCAGAAGTACGCGGCCATTACTTTATAAATACGAAAATTTTCAGCGGGTGTTTCCAGGGTACTGATCACTGCCGGCAGAAACACGGATTCCGTATCCGTATACGCTTGCGCACCCTCCTCCAGCTTCAGTTCCCGACCGGACAGGCCGTGCAGAAAATGTAATAACACACGGGCATGCTGCGCCAGCACCGTGCCTTGCTTCCGTTCCCGCGCCTGGCGCATGAAATCATCCACTTCCTGAATGACGATGAGTGCTGGACGTAATCCGAAACGATCGTAGATATCCATGGCATGGACCGCCCAAGCCTCAATGATGCCCTTATCCAAGGCGCTGAGCACACTGATCGTGCGTTCGATGAATTGATAGGCCAACTGAATATGGGTACTGGCCAGGCGTTTTACCCAGGCCAGGATGAAATCCTGATCGGCGCGCGGCAACCTGGCCAAATGTCGGGCCGGAGTTTCGGTTTTGATAAAGGAAAACTCCACTTCCAGGCAGTGGTCCAGCAGGTCCTGGATGGCGGACACTGATAAGGGAGCACGACTCATCGCCGATTAAAACAGTGACGACGACAATTCATTGACCGCCGTCAGCATTTCCGCATCGTCCGTGAGTGCCTGGGTAATCGCGGTATGGCACGCGGTCACCGGAGATATGCCGCCACGTATCAGCTTTGCCGCATGCACCAACAAACGGGTGCTGGCCCCTTCGTCCAGGCCATTGCCTTTGAGATTGCGGGTCATATTCGCAAACTTTACCAAATGGGCCGCTTGCTCCGGTGCCACGCCGGTTTCCTGCACCACGATTGTGACTTCCAGTTCTGGCACCGGATAGGCGAATTCCAGGGCGATGAACCGTTGGCGGGTACTTTGTTTCAAATCCTTGAGCACACTCTGGTAGCCCGGATTATAGGAAAGAGCCAGACAAAATTCCGGCGGCGCTTCCACTAATTCACCCAACTTGTCCATCGGCAGTACCCGGCGATCGTCCGCCAGAGGGTGGATCACTACCGTGGTGTCCTTGCGGGCCTCGACGATTTCATCCAAATAGCAGATAGCGCCGTTACGCACCGCGCGGGTCAGAGGACCATCAACCCAGAGTGTTTCACCGCCCTTGATTAAAAACCTGCCCACTAAATCGGAAGCGGTTAAATCGTCATGGCAGGAAACCGTAATTAAAGGCCGCTTCAGGCGCCAGGCCATGTATTCCATGAACCGGGTTTTGCCGCAACCTGTGGGGCCTTTTAACAAGACCGGCAACTGTTGTCGGTAGGCCGCTTCGAACACTTGCACTTCTTCCCCGACGGGCTGGAAATAAGGCTCCTTGGTGATGAAATACTCTTCAGTCTTCAATGTATGGCCTGGCATGAAATACCCTTTGATTGCTCTCAACTTTTACCATTATCCCGTATGGGAACTGGATTTCAAAAATAATTTGACCTCCTTTCCTTGACCAATTTCCACAGTTTACCCTTGACATGCCCCCCGTTTCTATTTCATTATTCGACACATGTCGAATAATGATAATATCCTCCAACGCCAGGCTGAGCGTTTCAAGGCCCTCAGCAACCCCCACCGGTTGGCCCTGTTCCAGCGTCTGTGTAATTGCTGCACCCCCGGTATCGCATGCACTGCCGATGAGGCCCTGCGTTTTTGTGTCGGCGATCTGGGTCAGGGTCTGGCGATCGCGCCGTCCACCTTGTCCCACCATTTGAAAGAGTTACATCGCGCCGGCCTGATCATGATGCGGCGCAATGGAAAAAACGTCGAATGCTGGGTGGAAGCCAACACCTTGCAAGAGCTGGCCGGTTTCTTTTCCACCGATCATTAACATGAGGACTCGTCTATGAGCACCAACTGCTGCCCCCCTGAGAATACACCCACTCCAGGATGCTGTGGCACACCAAGTGATAGTACCCATCTGCAACAAGATAACCACCGAACCCAGGTGCGCGATGCCTATGCCCAGGTCGCCCAAAGCAATAATGATGGTGCCGGCTGCGGTATCGAAAGCAGTTGTTGCGGGGTGTCCGATGACGCCGCCATCAACACTCTGATATCCACCCGTCTGGGTTACTCCCAGGAAGACCTCGATGCAGTGCCTGCCGGTGCCGATTTGGGCTTGGGTTGCGGCAACCCAAAAGCGATTGCGGCACTGCAACCCGGCGAAGTCGTGGTCGATCTTGGCGCCGGTGGCGGTTTTGACTGTTTCCTCGCCGCTGCCGAAGTCAAGGCGACAGGCCATGTGATCGGCATCGACATGACACCCGAGATGCTTAGCAAGGCGCGTAATAACGCCGTCAAAGGCAAATTCACCAACGTCGAATTTCGTCTCGGTGAGATCGAAAACCTGCCGGTTGCCGACAACACCGCCAACGTCATTATTTCCAACTGCGTGATCAATCTGTCCCCGGACAAGGCGCGTGTGTTCCAGGAAGCCTATCGCATCCTGAAGCCAGGCGGCCGACTCGCCATTTCCGACGTAGTGGCCACGGTCGAACTGCCGGAAGCCATGCGCACTGATCCCATGCTCGTCGCCGGTTGCATGGGCAACGCCTCATTGATAGACGATCTCGAAACCATGATCAAAAATGCCGGTTTTGACCAGGTGCGCATCGAACCCAAAGACGAATCAAAACATTTCATCCGCGACTGGGCACCCGGGCACAACGTTACCGACTACGTTGTTTCAGCGACGATTGAAGGCGTCAAACCGGCGGGAAAAGCCTGCTGTTAACAAACGGCCAAAACCGACCGCCTAGTTGCGCTTGGTAAATAATGTACGCGCTGGCGGCGAGTGCACACTCTGACCGAAGAAACTCATCATCACGGCGACCACCACCATGTCGCCATTGCGCTCCGCAGTGCCCGGCACTAGCGCCGCTGTTCGAGCCACCGGAGACTTCTTTTCGATACCGGCAGCAGCACCATCGTTGATGCAGGTAAGTCTGAAGTAAGAAGCCTCATATTACTGTGCATTCCAGTAGATTCCGGCAACAAATCCATGCCATGTATTTTTCCCTGGATTTTCGGATCAACTTGAAATCAGGCATTTGCGTAACGTTGCAACACTCAACGACAGGGGAATGACGATATGACTGACTGGAAATGGATTACCGCCCTGATCTTCACTAGCATACAGACTTTGGCATATGCACATGATATAAACGACCGTGATTTTTCCATGTTGTTCTCGAATTGCACAGAATATGTCGCCTTCGGGCCGATGGATTTGGCAACGGCGCAAGCATCGCTCCCTGAGGGCTACGTAGCAAACGAGATTGAGGGTAGCGGCGGGCTGGTGGTGCGCACCTCGGCTTGCGAACGCGTCAGCATGTCCGGCACGGTATCGCAACCAGCCTTGGTGGCGCACTATGGCATCAACATCGTGTCGCCCGACGGTACTGGCGACATCAATAACTACACCTTGGCATTCGTTACCAACCATCGGCCCTTGGCAAGGCGTCTTAATAAAGCGGGGTTACCAGCGATCTATAGTGCCGACATTGCGGCGGAAGACCCGGCAATCCTGCCGGGCGCGGTTTATATTTCGATATTCGGCGACGGTTTGATCCCTTATACGGTCACCGGCGATGTTGCCGAACCTCTCCCGCCGGCATTTCCGTTTCTGGCCAATTGGTGGTATGCAACCAAATCCGGAGCGCTCAAGCAATCGACCGCATTCCCGCTGATCGCGTTCGGTCCTGCGTCGCTGACGTTGCAAACGGTGTCCGCAAGCCCACTGGGCACACTAATCAATGGTAATACCGACACGAATTTCCCCTGGTACAACGTGCGGGGAATTTTCACTGAAGCGATGATGGACGTGAGCGTGGTACCGTAGCGGCGCTATGACGAGTTCAGCGTGGCGTAAACTTTCGGTTGATTTGAGCAACGGCGGTGGCCACGCCATCTTCTGATTGCATCACTTTACCCAGTGCCTGCGCCCGCGATGCCATCGCCGGCGAAGCAAGGACCTTGCGCACCCGTTGCGCCAGCGCACCACTGGTCAGATCACGTCGATGCAAAATCGCGGGCGCCACACCCAAATGTTGCAATACCTTGCCCCACCCTTCCTGTTCACTGATGTGCGGAATCACGATCGAGGGCTTGCCCGCCAGCGTGGTCGCCTGGTTGGTACCGGAACCGCCATGGTGGACCACGGCGGCACAGCGCGGGAACACCAAATTGTGTGGTGCATGGCTGGTGTAGTGAATGCTGGCGGTGGATTGAAAGCCGCACTGCTGATACAGGGCGCCCTGAATAATGGCGCGGCAGCCGACCATTGCTACCACTTCAGTAAACAGGGCAAGCACCTCCCGTTGTGCCGCTTCCAGGGGTACCAACATACTGCCCAGAGTAAAATACACCGGCGGCGGCCCCTGGCCGAGAAAATACTCAAGATCGTTCGACACCGATCCTTCGTTATCCAGATTCGGCATATTGAAGAAGCCGCACAGCTGATGGATTTCGTCCCACTCCGGTGGGCGCTGATACATGACCGAACTGGCACCGATCAGATTCAGCTGACGCGATACGCACGATCCGGTCAAAATATCCTGACTGGGCGCCAGACCATGCTTCACCCGAAAATCGTTAACCAGGGGCAGTAACCCACGATTAATCAAATATCGCCCCAACCACCACAGGAATCGATTTCCCAGGGACCCCATATTGGGAACACCCATGGGTGGCTGACTGATTGCCGGCACGGTCGCCGGCGTCAAGGTCACGCTGACATAAGGTACACCAGCCTGCTCTACCGCCACCCACAATGGGTAGTGCAGAAAATGACCGACAATCAACTCGCTATCCCGGCACAACGTCACGGCGGCTTGATACATGGCTTCCGCCACCGGTTCAATGCCTTCGGCGACGATCATACGCATCTGCTGCACCGGATTCTTTTCGCTGATGAATCTATTGACCAATTCGATGACATCGTCGGTGACCGCAAAAACCGGCGATGCGATCATGCGCAAGGAAAGCTGTAGTTTGCGGGCGGTTTCCAAATAATCCGTATTATCGATGCATGTGGCATACAGCGTTACCTCATGACCGGCATTTTGCAAACCCGAAGCCAAGGCGATAAAGGGACGAATGTCGCCGTGACTGCCCCAGGTTTGAATGCCAATACGCATATTCTATGTGCTCACAATTCATTTGAACGCACTGCCTCGTCGTTCGGCATTCCAGCACTAATCTCGACGCCCGACACAAGTTTATATTGGCAGCGGTCAAGCCTCTACCAGAAGAAATTTAATGGCGCATGGAAAAGGGACTCCACAGAGTCCCTGCGTGTCCCACCGAATGGTGACTCCCCGGTAACCGCTAATCAGTAACCTAGGCGATTTTTTTCCGGGCGCCCAATGCCTCGCGCATAATGCGCAATGTCTCGGCGAGTTCCGATACCTGAATGGTGCCGGATTTGGAGGCGAGTGCCTCAAGATTTTCCTGACACATTTTCAGTGCCTGAGGCGCAGTTATCTCCGATAATGCGGGTTCACAGATTTTTTCACCGCAGCTTCCATTTTCAAAATCCCAGTGCCAGGTGACGCCTTTGCTGCCTTTTAACTCAATGAAAGAACCGCATTCCGTAAAAGGTGCCAGCGTTTCAAATAAGATCCGCTCCTGGCCAAGCCGGTGACCACAAAAGTTCAGGCCGACGATAGCGCCGCTCTCGTTATGTACCGGCTCCCAACGCCAGCAACGCAATGCCTCGTCGAGCGTACGCGCGTCCACAAATCCCGGGTCTACCCAGTGATACCACTCACCTTGACTCACGTCAGCATGCTTGCCTAGTTCCTTGACGGCTGCCAATGCCTCCGCCTGACGCTCAGCCCTGATAACAAAATACTGACTGGATTGAGTGACAAAACGACTCATAATAATCTCCTGTTTATTGATAGCGTTATCATTAATGACAACTAACACCAAGGACTAAGCAATTCAGCGCTCGCTTTGCCAGTTGAGTTCCTGAAAAACCTCACCGCGCGGACCGTTGGAATTCGTCAAGTGGGTTGCCAATGTCACACCCGGCTTGACCATAAACGGTTTCGTAACACATTTAACCTTTCTCTTGGCTTGGTTATTAGGGCGTAAGGGATGGTTTAATTCAATAGACATGATTTCGTCATTTGACCGGATTTCTGAAGGCAAAATATATCGGATCATCCGTCGCCGCCCTCCCCGGTATCACGCCCTCTAAACCCATTGACGGCCGATGATATATGTCGCTTTGTCGGTTAATTTCCGCATGGAATGGAAAGGGACTGGCGCTAACTACGATATTAGGCAAACTTTAAATATCCATATAACAATATTGGTGACTTCCCTGGGCAGTTCGCTGTGTGCGCCCTCCTGCCGTCTACGGGCTGGCCAAGGGGTGTACGGGGTGAAGCAAGCTTTTTGGAGATTAAGGTCCAGCTTTGCCAGGAAATCTCTCGGTACGATTTGCAATTTTTTACCTCGGGTAAAGTGCAAAATCTGATCAACGTCATTGGGAACAATCCATAGACCGGGATTTTGTGTTCAGAATCCGTTACCATTACGCCCTTTGATTTCCCAGGAGGTCGGGTGGAACAGTTTATCGCGGGGCAACGTTGGATCAGCGACAATGAACTGCAAATGGGCCTGGGCACGGTACTCGCGGTCGAACACCGAACGGTTACCGTGGTATTTCTGGCCACGGGCGACACCCGTACCTATGCCAAAAACAATGCCCCGCTCACCCGTGTCCAGTTCGCCTCCGGTGACATTATTCGCAGCCATGAGGGCTGGGAAATAACCGTCGAGTCGGTAAGCGTCGAGAATGATTTAATCATTTACCATGGGTACACTGTGGATGGAAAATCCAGGCAATTGCCCGAAGGACTGCTGGATAATTTCATACAACTTAACAAACCCACGGATCGCCTGTTCAGCCGCCAGATCGACAATAATAAGTGGTTTATGCTGCGTTACCGCACACATGCCCTGGTTAATTATATTGCGCATTCCGATCTCCGGGGCCTGACCGGGGGACGCACCAGCCTTATTCCCCACCAGTTATACATCGCTCACGAAGTCGCCCGGCGCTATGCGCCCCGGGTACTGCTCGCCGACGAAGTCGGCCTGGGTAAGACGATCGAAGCGGGCATGATTCTGCATCAGCAACTGCTGATGGAGAAAGTACAACGCGTCCTGATCATCGTGCCAGAAACCTTGCTGCATCAATGGCTGGTGGAAATGTTGCGCCGTTTCAATTTACGTTTCAGCCTGTTTGATGAAGAGCGCTGCCTGGCGGTCGAAGAAAGTACCGAGACCGACAATCCGTTTCATAGCGAGCAATTGGTGTTGTGCAGTCTGGATTTTTTGATCAAACATCCAGAGCGCTGGGAACAGACCTTGAACGGCAACTGGGACATGATGATCGTGGACGAAGCGCACCATCTGCAATGGTCGCCATCGCAGCCGAGCATGGAATACCGCTTAGTGGCAGCCCTCGCCGGCCGTACCAAAGGTGTGTTATTGCTGACCGCCACCCCGGAACAACTGGGCAAAGCGGGGCATTTTGCGCGTCTGCGCTTGCTGGATCCGGACCGGTTTCATGACCTGGAGGCGTTCACCGCGGAGGAAAACTCCTATCAAAAGATCGCCCAGATCGTCAGCCTGTTACTTTCCGGGATGCCGTTGGATGCCACCTCCCGCAAAACCTTGCAAGGCATATTATCGGCCGGTGATTTGACCACACTGCTGGAAACGGCCGATCTCGAACAGCCGGAGCATGCCGCCGAACGCCAACGTCTGGTGGATCACTTGCTCGACCGTCATGGCACCGGTCGAGTGCTATTTCGCAACACCCGCCAAGCGGTGCAGGGATTCCCGCCGCGTGAGTTGCACACCCATCCCCTGCCTCTGCCCCCGGCATACGCCGAGGGCGCGGTAACCCTGCGCAATACCGGAATCACCGACAACCACCTGTTGCTGTGCCCGGAACGCTTGTACGAGGCACAGGCCGATCAAGGGCACCCGCATTGGACAAAAATCGATCCGCGCATGGAATGGCTGCAAAAGCTGTTGAAAGATATCCGGCCGGAAAAAGCACTGATCATCGCCGCCAGTTTTCAAACCGCCCTCGCCATTCAGGAAAACCTCCGGGTACGCACCGGCATTCACGGAGCGGTATTTCATGAAGGCATGAGTATTGTGGAACGGGACCGCGCCGCGGCCTATTTTGCCGATGCGGAATACGGTACCCAGGTGCTGATATGCTCGGAAATCGGCAGTGAAGGCCGGAATTTTCAGTTTGCCCATCATCTGATCATGTTCGATCTGCCGATGCATCCGGATCTTCTTGAACAGCGCATCGGCCGCCTGGATCGCATTGGACAAACCCAGACCATTCGTATTCATGTCCCCTACCTGATTGGCAGTGCTCAGGAGTTGATGTACCGTTGGTATCATGACGGACTCAACGCCTTCGAACACACCTGTCCCGCAGGCGCCAGCGTGTTCACGCAACTGCAACCCACGTTACGCGAAGCCTTGCACCAGACCGATGCCGGCCTGGAGGATTTGGATACCCTGATCAGCACCACCCAATCGCTGCACAAGGAATTGAACACGGCCTTGGAACAGGGTCGAGACAAACTTCTGGAGATCAACTCCTGCCGTCCGGCCATTGCGCAGGAATTGCGTGACCGCGCGGCCGCAACGGACACCAACCCGGAACTTGAGGATTATCTGGAAGCGGTATGTGACGCTTATGGCATCGATATGGAAGACGATACCCCGGACAGTTACCTGTTGCGCCCCAGTGACACCATGCAAATCCAGGGATTCCCCGGTCTGGACCCCGAAGGCATGGCCATTACCTTTAGCCGCGATACCGCGCTGGCCAATGAGGACGTGCATTTCATGAGCTGGGAGCATCCACTGATCACCGGTGCCGTGGAATTACTGGTCACCAGTGAACGTGGTAACACCGCGGTCACCGCGATCAAGTATGCCGGGGTGCCGGCCGGCAGCCTGCTGCTGGAAACCATTTATGTGCTCGAACCTGCGGCGGCCGGCAGCGCCTACAATCGCCAGTACACGCCACCGGTTACCCTCAGAATAGTGGTCGACAAAAACAGCATCAACCATCACGACAAACTCAGTCACGATGCAATCAATCGCGCAGCCATCAATCTGTCCAGCGATGTCGCCCAGAAAGTCGTGCGCGGTCACCAGGAAGAAATACGCCGCTTGCTCGCCAAGGCCCAGGGTCTGGCGACGGTCGCCACGCCAAGCCTGGTGACTCAGGCTTATTCGGGAATTCAGCGCATGTTGGATGACGAAGTCGAACGATTGCAGGCATTACACAAGGTCAATCCCAATGTGCGCCAGGAAGAGATCGACTATTTTGAAACCCAATCCCGGCAAATACAGGATTTGTTCGCGCATACCCGTATTCGCCTGGATGCCGTGCGGGTTATCGCGACCATGTAAGCTGCGCACTCCTCAGCAGACCCATATGCCGGATCCCATATTTGCTATCATCCGCTGTCGTCAATTGTTAACATCGGCAAGTGTTCCGGCGTTCTCGTCAACGCACGGGAGTTTGCGTTACTCACCCCATCATCATGATGTTTTAAATATGGATATTTACCATGAATGAAGCTTTATTGTTACTGGTACGCCAGCAGGTGAAGAAAGCGGTAAAACATTTTGGACTGAAAGTCATCCGGCGCTGGGCGCGATCTGCGAAGCCGGATATCCAATTCAGCATGTTTGCCAATGAGTTTGATATCTATATCACCAATCCCGGTGACCCCAAACCGCACGCTAAAGCCAGGCAGCAGGACTGGAAGCTCAAAGTGGAAGGGGAATCATTCCAGGTATGGATACATACCAGGAAACGCAAGCGATGACTTGAGGCATCAGGTCTTGCATGAATGCAGCATTATTTCTGTTGTTGCAACGAAAGACCTGACCCTGGCATACGGCATATGCTACGGGATATTTTCCAGCGTGGAGAAGTCGATCATTGCACGCAGCCGGCCGGCACAGGAACTCTACTGCGCTGCGGTTGCAGCCAACTCATGGAATGAAGCCGCGGTGTTTAGTGCAATCTTGTCCAGTTGATCCATGGCATTGCCTGCCTGCCCCGAACCTCTCGACTGCTCATCTGATACCACGGTAATTTCCTGAACAAGATCAGCTGTGTTTCTGATACCCGACAGCCCGTACCGGGACGGCGCCAGTACCGCGGCCATGGTTGCACCCGGTTCAATGGCATAAGGGCGGGGCGGCGTTGAGTTTCGCTACTGCGGCGCTTGCTCCTTCGTGTCTTCCGCTGCCGAGGCTTGTGCGCGCGCCAGCCGTGCCTCCAACATTTTCAGGCGGCGTTGCTTTTCCGGCGTAGCATCCGCTTGCGAGGCTTGTAATTGCCGAATGCGTTCCACCAATCGTTGCTGTTGTTTCTCATGTTTTGCCGCCTCGCGCTCGACCTTGTCTTTTTTCTGATGCCTCTCGGTCGGGCGTGCCTGCCGGTCCGCCCGACGCTGTGCCGCCTGGTTGAGTTCCACCAGAGGCAGCAAGCGGGTATTGTCATGCTGGCCTTCGGGGAACACCTTGAGGCTGACCACGCGCTCGCGTTTGTCGCCGTTGGCCTGTTGCACCTGATCGGTCTGAACAATGTAATTGGTACGTCGCAGCAGTTTCTTCAGCACCTGTTGCGTGGATTCTTCCCGCAATATAATCGTTACCGGCTGTTCCATCTGCGGATCAAACAGTACGGCGAAGCCCGCATGGCTGCCGATGTCGGCCAGCACCTTACTCAGCGGTACGGCATTCGCCGCTACCTCCAGGGTGTCAGCCTGCCTGTTATAATGGACGTCCAGCGTTTCAGCCGTGGCGCCACCGGTCGCCGCCAGCAGCAGTCCAGCATACAGAACGCGTAATGTGTTGGTCGCATATCGGCGCATGGCTTGTCTCCCGTTCACGGTGTGATTTGGCTGAATAGATCGCCGAGATAGGGTTCGTAGCGTTTCCACCGGGCCACGGATTGGTTATAGATGGGTTGGCGCACCTGGGTGATGCTGGCAGTGCGCACCAGGCGGTCCGAAGCGTAGAACTGCAGGCATTGCGGCTGCCAGGGCACACCCAAGTAATCGAGCAGGCGGCGCGATTCCACTTCCTGATTGGCCACCAGGGTTTCATAATCCATTTCTATAAAACGGTCGGGAACCACGCTGCGCCAGTGGTCCATGATGCGCTGGTACTGACGGATGCGCGTGACCAGGTGGTCAACGTGGCAGGCCCAGCGGATGGAGCCGAACTGGGTCATCCAGCAGGACAAGGCAACGTCACGGGCATCGCGCCGACAGTGGATGATGCGCGCCCTGGGAAACAGCGTAAGAATCCAGCCCACCAGACTGTAATTGTCCGGCATCTTGTCCACTACCCGCAGGGCCTCGGGCATGCCGGACTTGTCCTTCAGTTCCTGCAGTCGGCCGAGGTAACGTTGCGCCAGCTGTAGCACGCCGTTGCCGTGCAGGTCGCGGACGCGTTCCACGGCCAAGGTGCCATTTGCCTTCCGGATCGCGGCAGTGAACGACTGGTTGGCGAAATTGCGTTCGCCGATGCCCAGGATTTGTGTGTGCCGGCCCAGGATCTGTTCGGTCAAGGTGGTGCCCGAACGAGGCATGGCGACGATGAAAGTCGGCGTTTCATCATCGCTGCCGATGCCGCGACTACGCAGGTCGGTAAAATAGTCAGCGTTGAAAGTGGCGATCAGCTGGCTGACGTGCTGTTCATGTTCCGCAGGATCATAGTGCCAGCCGCGAGCACTACGGCTCTCCCACTGCTTGCTGTTCGCCAGGCGCATGCAGTCGGCCGCTTTGGCGTAGTCCTTGATGCCATCGTAGTAAAACGCCAGTCCCGAATACAACGCAGATTGCGAGCCGGCATGCCGCTTGGGGCTGGCCAGCATATTTTCCATGGTCGCGGCATACTCAGCTTCAAGTGTACCCCGCTGGCTGGTGGCCAGGCCGTTGAGGGCGGGAACACACCGTGGATTCTGCTGCAAACCGGCCCGATATTCCGCCAGCGCCTGCTCCACCTTCCCCGCCGACGACAGGATCTGGCCGATTTTGCCGCGCAGGGCGGCACGTTGCGGTTGCAGTTCACACAGGCGGCGCAACTGACGCAAGGCGCCTTCGGCGTCGCCGTCCTCCCACAAGGTATCGGCGGCGGTCATCAGCAGATCGCAATCGTCCGGCGCCTTCGCCTGCAGCGGTTGCAACATCTCCAGCGCCTGTTCCATGTTGCCGTTTTCCCGCATGATGTCGATCAGACCGCAATGGGCGGCGATGTTCTCAGCGTCCAGGTGCAAAGCACGCTGCAACCAGGTGGCGGCCTCCGCCAGTTCGTGGGTGTCGAGCCACACCTTGCCGATGGCCACGCACAGTTGCGGCGACTCCGGCTTCAGGTCGTAGGCATCGGCATAGGCTTCCATGGCCTCGTCCAGGCGCTCCATCTGCAGCAAGCAATCGCCTAGATTCTTGTGTAGCACGTAATTCTTACCGTCCAGCGCGATGGCTTCGCGGCAACGCGCTATCGCGTCCTCGGTTTGTCCCGCATTCATCAGCATGGCGGCGCTGTTGGTGAGGGCACGTACGCACCGGGGATCCCTGGCCAGGACTTTTTTGTAGAGTTTCATCGCCTTTCGCCACTGGCCGCTTTCGCGGGTGGCGTCGGCCAGGGCGCAGAGGTATTCCACGGAGTCCGGCACCTGCCGACACAGTGCTCTGAAGTGGTTAACGGCTGCGTCCATCTGCTTGGCCTGGAGGCAAGCACTGCCCAGGTTATAGCGCGCCTGGGTATAGTCGGGATTCAAATCCACCGCCAGGTTCAGATAACGCAGGGCGTCATCCGTCTGGCCGGCGCGTAAACAGGCGATACCAAGGTTAGCGGCGTAGACCGCGTCGCCTGGCGATTGCACAAAGGCTTTTTGCAACCACAATCGGGCGGCAGCGTGTTCGCCGTTCATTAGCAGCGCCACGCCGTAAGTATACTGGGCGTCGCGGTCGCTGGCATCGCGATCTATCAGAATTTGGGCCTGACTGCGGGCTTCCGCGCATCGGCCTTCACCGAGCAGGGCGAGAATACGTGATTTGCCGGTGGCGCAGCCCGCGGTGCTTGTTTGCATAAACTTTCATCTCCCTGGTAACTATGGAAAGAGCTATGCCCCCGCAGGGTAGCTGCTCCAGGGCGGACAGATACGGCGATTCAATTGTGATGACCTTGCCGGTGCCGCCCGTGGCTGGGAACCCGGAGGTTCACAAGGATTACGGAAGAGACCGAGGTTATCTAAAGTGTGCATAAGGATAATGGTGTAAAGAATTGCTAATTGCCGTGAAATCATCTTGTCTGCGGGCGTGATAAATAAGCCGTTACGCATTTCTAATATTGTCCGTACTGGAATTCAATTCTCTTTGATGATCCGACGCGCGGGCACACCATTGTCAATCTCACCGGTATTCACCTGAAGCACATCATGGCCCGTTGCAAGTCACTGCAAGGATCACAATTCGCTGATTAACGCATCCTGGGAACGGTGAGACCGACGATTTTGCCGTAACCGTAGGAATAAAAGAGCAGCCGCCCCGAGGAGCGGCTGCGGTAGGTTGATATGGAAAATTACTCAGCCAACTGTTTGCGACGCCGGCGCATCATTACCAGACCGCCGAACATGGCGAACAGACCAGGCAGGCTGAAAGCACCACCACCACGATGCTTCTTCTTGTTGCCATTGGGCGTAGGATCGGCGTTGTCGCCAATACCGTCGCTGTCGCTGTCCTTGGTTTCCGTCGCATCCAGCGGGAAGGCGTCGTCGCTGTCGGCAACGCCGTCACCGTCGTCATCGGTGTCGGCATTGTTGCCGATGCCATCGCTATCGGTGTCCACGCTTTCGGTGGCATCCAGCGGGAAGGCGTCGTCGCTGTCGGCTACGCCGTCTCCGTCATCGTCGGTGTCGGCGTTGTTGCCGATACCGTCGCCATCCGTATCCACGCTTTCGGTAGCATCCAGCGGGAAGGCGTCTTCGCTATCGGCCACGCCGTCTCCGTCATCATCGGTGTCGGCGTTGTTGCCGGTACCGTCGCCATCCGTGTCCACGGTTTCCGTGGGATCATTGGGGAAGGCGTCTGTGCTGTTGGGCACACCGTCACCGTCCGAATCCAGAGTGCTATCGGTATAGTTGACCACCCGCGCCAGTATGTCCGCGCTCAGGCCGGTCAACAGATTGTTAGTATTGAGAGTGGACAGGGAACCATCGCCGAAGGTGGCGGGGGCACCGGTTGTGGCGGCGGACAGGGTCTGGTACATGCCGCCGAACACCATCACATAGCGGCTTTCGTTGGCCGGAATCGTCAGATCGTAACGCAGCCCGAAGTTGTCAGTGCCGCTGTTGGCATCCCCCGGAATCAGGGTATTGGTGGGAATGACGGCGGCGCCGCTGCCGTAGCGCACCAGTAGAACCACCGGATCATCGTTGCCGGTGTCGCCTGGATCATCATCGGTAATATACCAGCGGTCGGCGTTGTCGATGACGGCATCGCCGGAGGCGGAGGCCTTCGCCGTGGTGCTGCTGTCTGAACCCAGGTTGCCCAGCACCCGGATATCGGTATTAATGGGCGAGCCAGTGGTGTTAGTCACCTTGTACAGGGCGCGGACGATGGCTTGGTCGCTGAAGAAGTGGTACTGGATCGTGGCGTCGACGCCCGGGATGATATCGGCAACGGTGTCGGAGGTCACCGTGCCGTTGGTCAGGTCAACGCTAGTGTCCGGATTAACGAACATGGTACCGCCTACCGCCAGAGCGAAGGCGCCGTCATACGCGTCGGAATGACCGACTCCAGTGGTGGTCCAGGAAGAACTGCCTTCGCCAATGCCGAAGGCAGAGGGCGTGGAAAGCACCTTCAGGCCGCCGGTGGTAGTGCTGACGGTGATTGGCGCGGAGGTATTTCCGATATTGGTCCACGACCAGGAATGTGTCGCTGAGGTACCGTTAGGTATCGAATATTTAATGTAAAGCGCAATGGTAGTGGTCGCCGCCCGGCCACTGACGGCAAACAGGCCCAGGCCCATGGCGCCAGCGGCGGCTACGCCCCGCAAACGATTAAACCCTTTTTTCATTTTTTCACCTCGAGATAATTCTTTTTCAGTTTAAGTCCACGTGACGTCACGCAGCACCGGTAGCAACTTTCCACACATGGATTACAGTCGCCTTTGACTAGACATCGACTATTGCGAACAAAAAACGTCCGCGCTTGAGGCGTTGGTGAGGGTTTACCCGGAAAACATTTGTCAACCGCAGGCGATGCCGGAAACTTGCCGCGAGAAAGCGGTGGCGCGACAGTGCGCAGATACAAAAGTACATGTCTTGCCGATTACGGCAACGATATCACGCCAGAAACTCTGTTAAATACTGTCTACTGCCCACTTTATTATGATCTCCAAAAGTTATTTTCCGATAACTGATACACAGATTATTGAAAATCCGTCTGCTATACGCAATCCCGGCACGGGCCGGAGATATCCCGTACGCACCACGATACAACCTGACATTGTCGTCAGGGGTGCGTCAAGGTTCCCGGTGGGCAAATCGCGCCGGCCTCTGGATTGCGTCGGTGGCTGGCAATAAAAAGGTATGACTATGCGGCTCAGCAAAATCGTTTTTGGCATCGTAACGTTGCTTCTTATCATGGGTCAAGATCAGACACAGGCAGCACCAACGGATCTTGCAGGCAGTGCCGCCTGGACCAGTTTGCTCAAGGGTACCCGTTTCGATTATTACGCGGATACTCAGGCACAGAAAGCCGGTACGGAAATAATCGGCAATACAACCCATGCGTCGATGTATTTCAACTATGACGATAACGGCTCACCATCCGATGTCGCGGATGACATTCTGTCGCTGCGTATACGTATCGGAGATGAGACCAAGGCCACTCATTCATCTTATTTATTCGTCGGTGTCGATGCTGACGGCGACGGCCACCTTGATATATTTTTCAGCTCCGGTTCCGGTAATACCGGAATCTGGGACCCGGGCACCGGCTTGAATATCTCCCCCAACACAACCTCGATTGCAAACTCAGCATCGTTTACTTATGTGCAGGGCGCAGGCAATTATAACTTCGCGGCGGTCTCTGGCACCAATGATCCCGACTGGGACGGAAATACCGACCTGGATGCTGACTCCAATCCGGATGTATTCGTCAGCTTTGCCGTACCCATAGCGGACGTGGCTACGCAACTTGCCACGCACAGCATCAGTTTTTCCACCAGCACCGCCCTGCGCTTCATTTCTTTGTCGGCAACGCAAACTAATTCGCTTAACTCCGATTTCAATGGCGTCGACGATGGCACCCTTGATGATTGGTCTGCTATTTTCCAGGACCTTGGTCTGTTCACGGACGGTGTGACATCCACCGGCGTGGTTGATAACACACCACCGACCACACCAACGGTAAACAACCAGACCACCAATGACACCACACCGGTGATTACCGGTACCTTTGACGCCACGGATGCCGATGGTGGTTTTCAGGTTACCGTCAATAGCGTCACTTATACCCTGGGCGACGGCAACCTCAGCGCCGTTGGCAACGCTTGGAGCCTGACCATACCACCGGGCGACGCTCTCGGCGCCACGACCTATGAAGTTACCGCCACCGCCACCGATGCCGCCGCCAACAGCGCCAGCGACAGCACCAGCAACGAATTGGTGATTGATATTTTGGGACCGAGCGCACCTACGGTCGCCAGCCAAGCTACCAATGACACCACCCCCTTGATCACCGGCTCTTATGATGCTACTGATGCCGCAGGGGGGTTTCAGGTTACCGTCAATGGTATTGTCTACACACTGGGAGACGGTAATCTCAGTGCCAGTGGCAACAACTGGAGCCTGACCATTCCGCCGGGCGCTGCGCTCAGCGCCGCAACCTACAATGTCACCGCCACGGCTATTGACGGCGCCGGTAACAGCACCAGTGACAGCACCAGCAACGAATTGCTGATTGACACGATGGCGCCCAGCGCCCCCACCGTTGTCAGCCAGACCACCAACGACACCACGCCGCTGATCACAGGCACCTATGACGCAGCGGATGCCGGTGGCGGATTGCAGGTCACCGTTA
Source organism: Gammaproteobacteria bacterium (assembly GCA_024641505.1). Taxonomy (GTDB): domain Bacteria; phylum Pseudomonadota; class Gammaproteobacteria; order SG8-11; family SG8-11; genus UBA6920. The sequence continues at coordinate 2,737 of JAHECY010000047.1, read as the reverse complement.
ACGGCATTACCTACACGCTTGGCGACGGCAATCTGAGCGCCAGCGGTAATACCTGGAGTCTCACCATTCCACCGGGCAATGCGCTGACCGCCGCGACCTACAGTGTTACCGCTACCGCCATCGACGGCACCGGCAACAGTAGCAGCGACAGCACCAGCAGTGAATTGGTGCTGGATACTTCGGCGCCCAGCGCACCCACCGTCATCAGCCAGGTCACCAACGACACCACCCCATTGATCACCGGAACCTATAACGCCGCCGATGCCGCTGGCGGCTTTCAGGTCACGGTTAACGGTATTAGCTACACCCTGGGCGACGGTAATCTCAGCGCCAGCGGTAATAACTGGAGCCTGTACATCCCGCCAGGCAATGCATTGAACTCCGGTACTTACCATGTCGTCGCAACAGCCACTGACGGCGTCGGCAACAGCAGCAGTGACAACACCAGCAACGAACTGGTAATCGACACCTCACCACCCGGCATGCCGACGGTAACCAGCCAGTATACCGACGATACTACGCCGTTGATCACCGGAACCTATGATATGGCGGACGCCGCGGGCGGTTTCCAGGTCACGGTTAATGGCATTGTCTACTCCTTGGGCGACGGTAATCTCAGTGCAATCGGCAATAACTGGAGTTTGAATATCCCCCTGGGCAATGCGTTGCCCTACGGCAGTTACAGTGTTATCGCTTCCGCTACCGACAGCGCCGGCAACAATATCAACGACAGCACCGATAACGAACTGATAGTTGGCATTGACAGTGATGGCGATGGCATCATTGATGTGCTCGATCTGGACGATGACAACGATGGCATTCTCGACTCATTCGAGGGTAACGGAGGAATCGACACCGATGGCGATGGCATTCCCGACAGCCTGGATTTAGACAGTGACAATGACGGGATTCCGGATGTCACTGAGGCCGGCGGCACGGATGGCGATGGTGACGGCATTATCGGCACCGGCAGCCCAACCATCGACGGTAATGGCGTCGTCAGTGGCGGCGGCCTGACGCCCGTCGATACCGATGGCGATGGGGTACCGGATCAACAGGATCTGGATGCGGATGGCGACGGCATAAAAGATATCGTCGAGGCCGGTGGTATCGACAATGATGATGATGGCCGGGTGGATGGCTTTGTCGACAACGACGGCGACGGTTTCGATGATGGCCTGAAAGTCTCCCCGCTACCGGCTCCAGACAGCGACATGGACGGCATTCCTGATTTTCAAGACAAAAATGACACGGACAACGATGGTGTCCCGGACGATCAGGATCTGGATGACGACAATGACGGTATTCCAGATGCGTTGGAAGGCGATGGCAACATTGACACCGACGGCGACGGCATTCCCGACAGTCGCGACCTGGACAGCGACAATGACGGAATTTTCGATCTAATCGAATCCGGAGCCACTGCGCCGGCGTCTTTGGACAGTGACAACGACGGTCGTATCGATCCGGTGTATGGTACCGGCACCAATGGACTTGCCGATATTGTAGAAACTGCAATCGACAGTGGCTCACTCAACCATAACAATGGCGCCGCTGAGGACAGCGACGGTGACGGCGTACCCGACTTTCGGGATCTGGACAGTGACAATGACGGCATCACCGATGTTGTCGAGTCCGGCGGCATCGATCCGGATGGTGACGGAATAATCGGCAGTGGCACTCCTAACGTCAATCAGAACGGTATCACATCCAGTACGGGCAGTTCGATTATCGATACCGACAACGACGGCCTGCCTGATTTCCAGGACTTGGATTCCGACAATGATGGCATATTTGATCTCGTTGAGGCTGGCGGCAACGATGCAGACGCGGATGGCAGAGTGGATGGATTTACCGATGAAAATGGCGACGGTCTGGATGACGGTATTGCACGTGCTCCCCTGCCCCTTACCGATAGCAACCAGGATGGCGTACCTGACTATCTTCAGAGTGACGGCAAATCGGCAACTCCTCCCATCCGTACCGGCCTGAAGGGCGTCGGTGGTTGCAGTGTAGCGCGCGGCGCTCCACCTCTCGATCCAACCCTGGGTTTGCTTTGCCTTATATCACTGCTGGCGCTCAACAGAAAAAGAATATTGGTGGCAATCAGAAGGAAAAAATAATCCATGTGGGGAAATAAACTGAAAAACCTTGGCTTACCGATAGCAGCTTGCCTTGGGGTGGTGTCCTTCGCAGCCGCCGATACGGAACCTGATCCGCCCTATTTTATCGGTTTAGGTGCCGGTATCTCCCGGCTACAGCCGAATACTCACAGCACCGGGTATCATATTGAAAATGGTACCGGTGTCGGTGGCAAACTTTATCTTGGATACGCGGCCACCAGGGAATTGAGCCTGCAATTGTATTATGCCGACTTGGGAAAGGTGAAACTGTCTCCTAATGGAGAGATCCACTATCGAGATACCGGCATCAATGCCACCTACTACATATTTCAACCCAAAACCACATTAACCGATCTCAAGGTATTTGTGCGTTTTGGTTTCGGTAAGATGCAGAACCGCACCAATCTGAATTACGAAAGAGATAATCCCCGACATTTGATGCACGGCGCCGGCGTTGAATACCGACTGGACAATGACTATGCCTTGCGTGCCGATCTGGATATGTATGACAAAGATGCGCATTTGTACACTTTGAGCGCCTTGTGGCGCTTTGGCGGCAATCCCCCCCCCTCGTTTCCAGAACCCTTAATTGTGCCGCTGGAGCCCGTTACCCC
>JAHECY010000218.1 GCA_024641505.1 Gammaproteobacteria bacterium | reverse complement strand
ACCTCAGCGAAAGAACCTCGTTATCATTCAAAATTGAAAGCCATTTGGTTTTCTAAATAGCTGTTCTCAAATGGTATCCACTTACTACAAGATATACGCGAAATAATAAATTCCACGTCATGCCGGCGCGCGCTTTTAACGCCAATACTGGACACCATTTCGGAACAGTTATTTAGTCTATTAATCTCACGAACACCAGGATATTGAGCATGAGGGCATTAGTGTATACTTATGGCCCCTATCGAATGAGTTTATGCAGCATGTCCAAGTTAGTGGTAATTTTCAATGGCCAATCAGTCATCGAGTATGATCGCAATGTTCGTCTGCCCGGGCAGCAACGCGAATACCTGGACAAGATGGAGAATGATATGGCAACTGGCATCGATTTGAACGGTGAACAGATTGCCAATCCTGACAGCCAACAACGCGCCAAATTTGTCGCGATGCAATTGATCCATGCCTTGATCAGCGATAATGATCCGATGATTGCCGCCATGTGTGCCTATCTCGCCACACGGTTGCCTGAATTAAAGCAGGTGAAAGCCGACGAACACGCTGAACAGATTACCCTGGAACTGGTTTTTTCCGACCATGTCACGAATCAGGTTCCCGTGACTTTTTCTCCATCACTGCCTAAATTAACAAAGCATTAATCGCCAGCTTTATTTTAAGTTGGAAAAGGGGAGCTATACTTCTCAAAAACCGGTGAAGTGAGCGATGGAATCCAATACAGCCTATACCAGTTACAGCCGTCCCATTTTTATTGCGCGCCAGCCGATCTATGATCGTCAGCTGCAAGTGATGGGTTATGAGTTGCTGTTTCGTGCGCGTGACACGGACCGGGCGGAGATCACCAACGGCAAAGATGCTTCGTCGCTGGTGATAATTCACGGCTTTATCAATATCGGTATCGACAATCTCGTCGGTAGTGCCCTGGCATTTATAAACATCCCGGAAGAATTATTCGTCAATGACACGCTGTTGCCGATGTTTCATGAGCACACCGTATTGGAAGTGCTGGAAGATGTTGCGCCGACGCCGGAAGTATTGGCCGGATTGCAGCGGCTCAAGCAGCGCGGGTTCCGGGTCGCGTTGGACGATTTTATATATACGCAATCGAGTAAACTGCTGATTGAGATGGCGGATTATGTCAAAGTGGATGTGCTGGTACACGCAGAAAACGAACTGGCCAGTTTGGTAAAGACGCTGCGGGAATTTCCGGTGCGATTGATTGCCGAAAAAGTGGAATCCTCCGCCATGTATGACCATTGTATGGCGCTGGGGTTTGATGGTTTCCAGGGATACTTCTTTCAGGCACCTAAAACCGTCACGCAGTCATCCCTGCCTGCCAATAAGGCCGTGGTATTGCAGATCCTGCAGCAACTCGCCGAACCAGAGCTGGACATAAGACGACTGGAATCATTATTGGCCAATGATGTGGCGTTGTCATACAAGTTATTACGCTATGTCAACAGTGCTGCTTTTGGTCAGCGCCGCGAAATCAAATCACTCGGTGATGCCATTGCCCTGGTCGGCGCCAGAACCATCAGTCAGTGGGCCACACTGATTCTTCTCGATAGTGTCAATCTTGGCAAACCGCAGGAATTGATCCGCATGGCCATGATCCGCGCGCACATGGCAGAAAATCTCGCTGGTTATTTACATCCGCCGATCCAGTCATTTATGTTTATTACCGGATTATTGTCGGTACTGGATGTCCTGATGGAAATGCCGATGGAGGTATTGCTCGATAACCTGACGCTCAGCCCTGCGATCCGATTTGCACTGTTAAATTACGAAGGAGATGCCGGTACGATTTTACGTGATGTAGTAGATTACGAGGCAGGAAACTGGCAAGCATTGCTGTCCGGTGGCACCGATCCGGAACTACTGACCCGTTGTTATCTGGAGGGCGTACAGTGGGCGGACCTGAATATGCTTGCCTTGTTTGCCTGAAGCAGTCTTTTACAGCATTTCGACAACCCAGCGGGTCACCAATGACGTGGCATTGGCGCACTTTTCACCGCGGGCTTCGGTAAAGGCCTTGTATTGTTCCGCATCCCACATGTTGTAGGTCTGGCCGGTGAATTGTTGTTGTAATTCCTGACAGGTGACCCCAC
>JAHECY010000146.1 GCA_024641505.1 Gammaproteobacteria bacterium | reverse complement strand
ATATCTGTCGTGTTGCCGAAAAATACACAATCGCGCACATCGTAATCACCGTAAGCCGCTTGCAATCCAGTTCCGCCGTTATTAGCGAACACACAGTGATAAAATTGCTTGGTTGGACCAGTACCGGAATTATTTAGGGATACCCCGTCGCCGCCTGCCCCATATATAAGGCAATTTACAACAGTGGCGTGAACCCCGGCCCCAGCACCATTGCATAATCGATAAATCGCGCTTCCTGATGTGGGCCCGCCTTTAAATATGCAGTCCGTCATCGTTATATATCGGGCGTAAGCGGCATACAGCCCGTGGTTAGTGGTACCTGTCGCGTTCAGCTCAATACCCTCAAGCCTCGTATAATTGTCGCGCACATCCATGACATTGGATGTTGACGATACAAAAAAGCCTGAATTCGGCGTCCCGTTGTGGCGCTCGGATACTGGGGTATAAATGCGAAAGTATCGCGTTGCGTCCGTGGTGCTCCCTGACATTGTGAGCGAGTCGGACAGGCCGCCTGAAAAAATATAGCACTCAGCTTGCTGCACCTGGTCAGCGGCAACTAAATTACCAGCCTTCGCGGTATACCACGCTGTTAATGTTGTGTAGTCACCGCCTGATGGCTTGATCGTGCTTGTTACAATGGTTGCCATTTGGCACCATCGCTAATGCGTGTAGTCTTTGCGGCCAACTGCCATAATGACAAATAAGCGACACCGTTATTAAATACTATCGAATCAACGTCGATAAACCACCTCCGAAACCTATACATCCCGCCAACATCAACTCCTGCTGCATTTTGCGTTTCGATTTCCGTCAAATGATTGATGGCGGCAACGGCCATTCCTGGTGTTTTTATGACAACATAGTCCGGAAGCCCTTCCGACACCCCCCACCTATGACCATCAGGCATAATGACGATAGGCATTCCTCGCTTGGGTAGCGCCATTTCGCTTTGCGGGTGCAGAATATCAAATGCCGACGTTGCTTTGACCAGTACTTCGGCCACCTGTCAATCTTCAGTAATGGTGCTGGTAGTTTTTAAGCTCGGAGTCACCCCCGCTGATACAGCAATATTTGGTGTTACTGTTCCTGAGTACAAAATTTTCCCAGTCCCTGTGGATGCCGTACCGACCGCGACATGAGTAATAATTTCCGATCCGGCGGTAGCTTCAGCAAAATTCACCGCCGCAACAGGGCTAACACTGTTTCCAGTAACCGTCCATCCGCCAGAGGTGCGAGCCACTGCTGCACGCGCATAACTGGTATATGTTGCCTCGTTGGTTGTCTGGTCGCCAGCCTCGCCAGGGTCGGCAGTGTGAAGCGACACATACAGATCGGTAAACGGAGCAGATGCGGCGTTGTCCGCAATATTGGCAATGGCTGTGGCATTGAAAATAAGTTTCAGCCAATCATTTTCAAAAGTATTTCCTTTAGACATATTATTGTCCCTCGTCGTTATTTATTAAGTTATCAACAATGCTCTTGACCTCGCGGCCATGCAGGCCGAGCGATTGGACGAACATGGTGTAATAGCCAGCAACACGCTGCGTCTGAGCCGCTTCGGTTTCTTTGGAGTGAGCGCGGGCCATCATGAACAGATAGAGCGGTTCGGTGTATTCGTCGCCTAGAGTGATCGCGTTACCCACTGCGGAGACATCTGCCGGCACGGCTGAATGCGCCACCTCGATATAGCCGGGGCTTATCGCTGGCTGCGGCGGATACACGTAGAACACCTTCCGGTTGCTCTCGTCATAGGTGTAATGTTTGGCTACAGCATCAGCGGTTGCGGAATGCCAATTCGGGTTTATCAGGTCCAGATCATCTTTAGGAATAAATCTGATTGCACGGCCAGGGGTAGTACCGCCCGTGCCCATATTGCGTATGGCGCCCACAAGGGCGATACCATCAGCCGGGATCGTTTGTTTGGTGCCTGTTACTAGCGCAATGGACACTGTTTTAACGTAGGCGTCCGGTTTTAGCAGCAGAACAGCCCGCTGACCATCGTTCAGGGCCGCCAGGTGATCCGCTTCCGTCCAATGGACATTATCGCTGTCCTGGAGGTCCGCCTCGACACGACTGATAATGGCGCTCGCTAATATCGCCCCCATCAGACTATGCTCACCGGTTTAACCCGGAGCGAGCCGTTCACTCGGGACAGGTTGGCCTTGGCCGCCGCCTGTCGTTTGCCGCGGATAAAGATGGTCATCTGCCGCCCAGCCTCGATCCGGTCAAACCACGGCTTATCTTTCATCCTCAGCAGCGTATTTAGGGTTTCGGCGGCAATAACTTCGCCCCATTCCTCAATCACTTCAGCATCCATCCCGGTGGCGTCTGATTCTGGGATCAGCGATACACGCACTTTTAACCCTTGCCCGGTGGTAATGCTGGGGGTGTACACCAGGCGGATCTTGCCGCGAGCCAACGTGGTGTAATACTTCGGGGAATTTGATGTGCTGGTTTCCCAGTTCGGTACGTTGGCGTCAAGCCAGTCGGTATCTTTACCGGCCACTTGCCACGGTGATTAACGGTATGTTGTGCCGCCACGCCTGAGAATCCCGGCAAAACATCCGCGCAGCACGAATCAGGTGCTGGTCTACCAGTAATCCGCTGCACCCGGGCACATACGGCAGGATGTCCGGGTACAGTGTCGAGAACAGGGTTGTTGCCATTATTCAGCCGGCTCGGACTGAGTAGCGGCCTCGATCAATGTGGAGCGGATACGATCCTCACCCCACCGGGTGCTGACCAGAACCCCGTTGTCTGCGGCGGTAGCGACCAGTTCGTCTTTCGTCATGGTCGCCAGTTCTTTCGTCAAAGCTTCCACTTCTTCCGCTGTTATTGGCCCGTCAGGAACGGCCGGAACGGCAGGAACGGAAGGAACGGCCGGATTAACAGCCGAATCCACCGTGCTCTGAATCTGACTGCCCAGCTTCTGCTTGTCTTGCAGGGCGGCGATCTGCGGATAAGCCTTCCTGTCGTCGTCAGTCAGCGGGATGCCTTGTTCAAATTTCATTTTTACTGTCGGATGCTCTTGCTCGGCCTTTACGGCCATTAATTCGCCCCAATACGGCTCCATATCGCCGCGAGCCTCCAGTGTTGCGGTGTAAAGAAAAATCTCACTGGTGCCTTTTTTTTGCAGATACTTCGGTTTTTGACCGTTGCCGCCCTTGGTGGCTGACGCATTTTTCTTGCTGGTCACTTCATCAATCCGCGCATGTACGACATTCAGCTCAGAGCGTATCCCTAGCTCCATCCTTGATATTGCCGCCAGTAGATCGGATGTGGTTACGTTCTGCGGATTGTCTTGTTCGCTCATATATTCCTCCAATAAAAAGGGGCCGTAAGGCCCCTTTATAGGTTTTTGTTACTAATGATTAACCGTTAACCGGCATACAGCATTGTTACGACTACGCGCAATTTTGCTGCGTCCAGCGCGGCACCCAATACCATATCGATAGTGTCAGCGGCAGAGTAATATTTGCCGTTGCTATAACCGGTAACAGTGTTAGGAGCAGCTTCCGTCAACGCCAATGAGTTTGCGCTGTTACCGATAGCGTTTGCGTCGTGAGCGGAAATAAAACCATTTGGGTCGGTGCCATCACCAATATCCACGGTTCCGGCGCCGCCCTCAGCAGTCAATGTTTCCACCATCACATGAATCACACGTGTTTTTGCTGGGACATTGAACAACTGTAACACTTCGGAAATTGCCTCGTTCCCCGGGATCGCTCCAGGGGCAGAGGAAAAGTCCAGTACACGCTCCATTGAATAAATCCGAACCGGCAAATGACCTGCCGGCGCTCCGCTACCTTGAGTCAAATCTTGAGTAGCCATAATGTAATCTCCTGAATAAAATTAAGGGGCTGTTTCCAGCCCCTATGGATTAGCCCTTGTAGGCGTACAGATGACCCAACGCCTCGGTTTTAGCGGCCTTGTAGCCGTAAACCTGAAGCCCCCGGTAGTGGTGGCCCGCAACCTTCACATCTTTCAGCGGACCCTCGTTAAGTACCAGTTGCGATGCAAACGTCAGCGCATGCTTCTGGCCGAAAACGATATTGGCCACTTTGTACGTGTCGGTTACGTGGGATACCAGATTGGACTCATAGATCATGAACCCACCGATCATCCCCTGGGCTCCCTTCTGCAACAGCGTTGACTTTTCACTGCCAGCAAAAGAGGCATCACGCAGATCGGACTTTGCCAGCAAACCACTGGCCCAGGCCGGCAACAGCATCCAGCGGTTTTCGGCAGGAACATCCCCTTCGTCCAGGACAGTCTTACAATCCACGACATAGTCGAGGATGTTGGTCTTGTCCAGGGCTACAGGGGCTCCGGCAGCGCCGAGATTGAATCCCGCCGAAATCTTACCGGCAGTCAGCCCCTTATTGTTGGCATGAGCACTGGCGTAAACGTCTGCCAGGAATGCGCGCTCGATAGCGATAGCCATCTGCTTGCCAGCGTCACCGGTCCATGTCTCGACGTATTCGTAGTCGGCTTGGTGCTGCTGAATCAGGTCATTGATAAAGCCATACCGCTTGCCCTTATCAATCAGCAGGTCAACCAGGGTGGGCTGCGGAGAATCATAGGTGAATTCCTCGCCCATCTTGTGATCGCTGATAGTGATATCCGGGGTAGTACGGATGTGAACGGTGTCGCCTTGATTCTTGATTTCACCTTCGTAGTCGTTGTTGGTGATCTCTGACAACCAAGTTGCTTGATAAAACTTTGCTAAAACTTTCCGGCTCCATACCTCCGGGATCATAATCCCGGACTGTTCTGGAAACCCTGATGCTACTGGATAGACTTCAGACATGACGATACTCCTTCACGGAGGGCCGCCACAGCTTCGGGGGTAACTATCTTTTGAGTTGATTTCCCCCGCTATTGAGCGCGGCCCATATTTCTCTGTCTAAGGCCGCCCATTCGTTGTCTCGTCCACGCCACTTACCCTTGGTGTATTCATCCTGGTGCCGTTCGTAGTCCCGCACGGTGTACTTCGGTTGTATCGGTACACCTGCATTACCACCGCGGTGCTCAGGCTGAAGCTGGGTATTGAGGTCGGGGGGAGGCGCTGGCGGCGCATAGTCCGATTGGGTTTTCCATGCGTTAAAGAATTTTGCAGCTCGCTTTGCATCGAATTTCGCAACAGCATCATCAAACAGTGTCCACCGACTGATCCCGGAATATTCGTCGTTTCCCTCCATCCACAACAAAAAGTCGGGATGGACGTTCAGAACGTTTATGTCAGGCACCAAACCTTTCAATTCAGTGCTGAACCTTTCCGAAGCGTTCCCCATGACCGTCTTTTCAACACGGTCGAGTCGTTCGCTCTGATCATTCGGCGCTGCCTGAGTCTTATTGCCCATTGCGGCATTGAGAATGGTCTGGAAAGGCCCGGATATTTCAGGGAGTTCGTTGTTGATGACCTCTATTGCTTTTTTCAGCTCGTCGTCACTTACCGCTGACGATTGAGTTGATGCAGGCTGAGACTGCGGGGCAGGCGCGGCACGTTGCGTTTCCAGTTGTTGCTGGAGCGCGGTGTTCTGACTTCGCAGATAGCGGTTTTCATCAACCAGTCGAGGAACTTCAGCACGAAATTTCCCGTCCAGGGCCTTGTACTTCTGCTCCCACGACTCTGCCCCTTCCGGGGGAGTTGCCGGTGCCTGGCTTGCTGGAGGCTGTTGCTGTTGTCCCGCTGGTGCGGCAGCCGATCCGGGCTGTTTACCGTCGGTCTTGCCTTTCAACATCGCATCTGCTGCGTCTGCGTCTGCCTGTACTTTGGATGGAATACCCATTAATTACTTTCTCCTTCGTGAGCCGCCTAACGGTCTTCGTCTTCTGAGCCGATCTAGTGGTGTTCACTGCGTTAGCCCGAGCCGACTTTACGGTCTTCGGGCACAAAAAAGGCCGCTATTGCAGCCTTGCACGTTGCTGAGCCTTATCAGGTGTTCGGTTGCGCGAGCCTGATACAGGTATTCAGCGGGGTTGAAGTCGTTTTGTGTATAACTTCTGGACGATCCCCGGGGAATCGCCAATCTTTCCCAGGATGCCCTCCACAAGCTGCGCGGCACCTGCTCCGCGCTGCTGGTCGATGGGGTCACGACAATGCACGGCTTCCCGTGTGCCTTGCGCCCCTAAGCCGACAATCCACTCCAGCACAACTTTGAATTCGCTGTTATGCTGGAGGTTTTGTAAGGCCCGAGCGACGTGTTCGTCGATTTTATAGTCGATTGCCATTACGCTGCCGCAATCGCCCCTCCGGTGTCACTGCGTAGCCAGTTGGTCCCGTTACAGTACGCCAGGATCGCGCTACCGGCAGCACCATTAGAGCAGTACGCCACATGATTTTTATAATTAGCGATAACTAGCGCATTGAGTTGCGCCACCGTGTACGAATCGAGAACCATCATCGCCGCATGATTTATTCCGCCACTTGCACCACCCATATTACATACCTCCTGCTGGTTGATTTTGAAATAACGCATAATCCTGTCCAGCAACGGGGTTGCCGGCAGGGTCTAATTCTGTTGGTTTACCTGACTCCTGCGGCTTCTGGCGACTCATCATCATCAGGTTGTTCATAACTTTGTCATCAATTTCGTCATCGTCCGGCACGATTTTTTCCACGTCCAGGTCCAGCGCGGCACACGCGCCACGCAGCAATTCCGCACGACCCGGGAGCCCGATAATAGCCATGTCGGTAGGGTTGTTGGTTGCTGTCAGGAACTCATTGCGGCGCATTTGCTGCTGCTCTTTGACAAATAGCTTCATGGCGCCGTTGGCTACCACGGCCAGATCGGCCTTGATTGAGTGATCCGGGTCGTAAATCATATTGTGCGTGTACTGAAACTCGACAGACGGCGATATCACGTCGTCACAGTTGGCAATAACTTGTTTTATGATCTTCGAGGCGGCGCCCAGGAGCATTGACAGGCCGGACGCCGTATTGCCCGCTCCACCGGTAGGATTGTCGCCGTGCGCATAGCTGGGAACACCCAGGTACTCGTCGGCCAGCTTTGAGAAATAATCGAATACCCGAATAAGTTGGTCAGTGTGCAGATCGGGCTGGAAAAATGTGATAGGGGGCTCTGATATCCCGCTTTGGTGGTTCAAAAACTCCCAGATCCGCCAGGGGTAAATGGACGTAGCATCCTCGCCTTCCGCGATCCGGTCACGATTCACTCCCAGCATTGGCCCTGACGCAAAACCTACATTGTTAATGATGGCGCGAGCCACGGCATTGCAAATATCCTGGATGTCGGCCAGGATTTCCGGCAGGGCGCGGCCCCAGAATGCGCCGGGGATTGCCTCGAAGCTTGCACTCCACATCGGTATCCGGTCCAGCGGGTCGGGATTGATCTGGGCACGGATCACGAATCGGTCGATTATCCATGCCTCAATCTGATAAAAATCGAATTGATCCGGCACTTGCGATGGGCTCATCCCCCACTCCAGCAAAAGCTTACCGGGCACTGTGCCGTAGAACTGTAGGGCGTCAATAGTGGTCGCGTTGTAGGACTGCTCACCCCAGCGTCCCTCAAGTAGCGACCGCTCACCGTCCAGCGACATCCAATTTCTGAGGCCGCTGGCCCCATGGATATCCAGCACTGCATCAATCGACGCGGTATCGTAACCAGGCTGGCCGCGCATCCCCGCCAGGTCTGCTGGCTGCAACCTGTGATGTTCCCAGTGA
>JAHECY010000145.1 GCA_024641505.1 Gammaproteobacteria bacterium | reverse complement strand
CCCGCTATGGGTGCTTACAACCTGTTGACGCGGCGCATCAGTCCGGCGAACGCGGAAAGAATGATTGTTAGCGGCAGAACCTATACGGCGGAAGAGCTGTATGACATGGGAGTCATCGACGTGCTGGCGGATGATGGGGAAGGTGTTCAAGCGGTGGAGAAATACCTGCGGCGCCACGGACGGTATCAAAATACCTATCAAGCTTTACAGAAAGTACGGCGCATCGTAAATCCGGTTTCGCGCGCTGCGTTGATCGATATCGTCGATATCTGGGTGGCGGCCGCAATGGGCTTAAATCGCCGAGATCTGAGTAAGATGGAAAGATTGTTGTACGCGCAGAATCTATTGGTTAAAAAACATGAGAAATATGCCAGCGATTACCGGCTGCCGCGTGCGCGCAAGGAGTGGCGTGAGGTTGACAGCCGTCGCATCTCCTTTCCATTGGCCGATTGCCTGGGGGAACAGATTCTGGCCGAGCGTCGCCGTCAAGTCGCCAGGCGAAGCATCCGTCAGTAACCGGGAGCTTGGGCTGTCGAGGTCAGCCATGCCGCTGATTCTGGCATGTCATCGGCAAACGCGGGCGGTTGCTGCCACAACGTTCGAAATTATTCCAGGTTCCTGTATTTGGCTGCTGTTATCTGTTGTTAAGCGACATCATGCTACGATGTTGCCCGGCACCGGTAGCGCAGCGGGACGACTTGCGATGAGTGATGCCCAGATGCCAAGATTTGGATAGTTGTCCAAGCTGATGTCCGCCATATCTTCAAGAATTACACACCAGGGGGACAGTGCGATATCCGCTACAGAATCGCGCCCGATTCAAAGATAAAGCTACCGGTATCCTGATCCACGATCGCGGGTACCGTGGCGTTAGGGCTGATCGATTTCCCTAAGCATTATGGAAACCTTGCGGATATTCGGACTGTCGCTGTGTATCCTGTAGTAAATAATCACCGGCGCACCTGTCTCGGGGAAATACCGCTCATTGCATGCGTCGCGAATTTGCTTGCCCATAAAAACAATATCCCGCAAGGGCGGCTGGCGGCCGGAAGTCGTGACCGGCTAACCATCTTTGGGCTCGCCGCATCTTGGGCAGGATTTGAGAGACAACAACCAAAATAGCCATTTTTTGCTCTCTTGGCCGCTCACCGCGGACCAGAACCATTTTAAACCGCACGATGGGCATTTAATGCTGACGCAAGCCGCTATAAACACCATGAATGTGCTGATGGCGCCCCCTGCGACAAAAAGAAAATAGAAGTCTTTCGGCAAAGTATCAAGATTCATCTGTCCATATATTATGGATGCCTGAGACAGCAGCAATGCCGCGAACATAATCCATATCTTCCAGGATTGACCGGTTTTAGAGAGTATCGTCATGCGTCTGGTGCTCGGTGGTTTGCATGACGAATATTCGCTGTAGAAAGCAGCTGGTCATATTCATAATTTTCCTTGTCGCGGAGCTTCGCTCCTCCCCGGTCGCGATTGCCATTCGGCGATCTTTCCCTTGAATTCGCGATAACAATGTGTCAATTCGATTATAGACGGATACTGAATTATTTGAGTGCTATTTCTTCCTATATTTCTGTCAGGTCTAAACCGGTGGGTGTATAGATATTCCGGGGAAGACATCGGGCCACTGGTTGTGGCCAGATGTTTGGTGCGATCATCTGCCGTTCCGCGGCTTAAAAGTCCGTTTTGTAAGTGAGCGAGATGATGTAGGCGTTCAGGCCGGGATATAGATCCTGTGAGCGTTGCACGCCGATGGCATCGCCGGGATGATTGTCGCCGGTCTGCTGCATGTACTCCACACGCATACCCAATTCACTCTTGGCGTCGATGGGCAGACCGACTTTCAGGCCATAGGTCATGCTTTTCATTGCCGCCAGGCGATAGTCCGCGCTGGCGAACTGCGGCAGGGTTTGTCCATCCACCAGGCTGTGTTTGTAAAAATCAGCGGCGGTCTGGGTGTAGTATCGCAGATGCGGCGCCAGGTACCATTGATTGCCGGTATCGAAGCGGTAGGTCAAATCAAAGGTGTGCGCCTGCACATTCCAGTCATCCCAATAATAGCGGTAGCTGAAATGCACCACGTCCTGCGGCAGATGCAGCACGCTCTTCCAGAAAATGGCTTGCCGGGTGCGGGTGTCGGGGCGTTTTTCGAAGCGGTAATCCAGGGTTTCGCCGCTGGTGCCATCGACCACGCTCAGAATCTTGTAGGGATCGGTGAGATAGCCATTGGATTGGCCGTAACTGTAGTTTAATTGCGTCAGGGTGCGACGGTTCACCACCTGGGTCACGCCGAGCAGCAGATCCGTCAGGGTTTTGGATTTGCTGGCCATGCCTTCGCCTTCGCCGTCTCCTTCGCCACCATTGGCAGTCGGCGTGTAGGCGGGGACTTGCGTCAAGCCGTCGGGTATGGTGCCACGCACCTGCACCAGATCGTCGCTGAGAGCGACGCCGGCGGCCAAAGTGGTGAGTTTGTTGTTGATGTCCCAGGCGAAATTGGCGCTCAGACCGAGCGAGGTGTAGTCGGTTTCCGACGAGAGACTGGCGCCCAATATGGTACGCATATAGCGTGACAGGGGTTTTTCCCAATCCACTGAACCGGCAAAACGACTATCACTGAAGCTGCGCGTTGGCAGTTTATTCGCGTCGACCGTGTACTGACTCTGGCCCGAGGCGCTGGTGAAGGATTGTGGTTTGTCCGTGGCGCTTGCACCATTGGGCGTAGCGCCCGACATGGTGTCATAAACCAGCTTGAAACTGAGAAACTCATCGTCACCCAGCGATGATCTGGCTGACACCGCCGGTTCTACAACATTGACCCGATCCTGCTCAGCGTAGATCAGCATGCCGGAATCGACTTTCCACGGGTCCGCCGCCAGACCCGCATGGGGTGCTGCGGTCAATAGTGTACAGCTCGCCGTCGCCAGCGCGTCGTAGATCCTGCGTGGTTGTTTCAGTTGCATCCGCAGCCGCCTCCGCCAACGCCTTGTCCGCCACTCGCGGCTTCCTTGCTGAAATTGATGTGCTCATCATAGAAGTTATCAAGCGGGAACGGCACCAGCTGCATTTTGTCCTGGGCCAGCAGATCGCGATCCCAGGGCTGAACTTTCTCGAAAGCGCAGCCGGACAGAGCCGTGAGCGCGGCGCCCATTAGTACCAGAACTTTCCACATTATATAAGCAAACCTGAATGGGTTGATGAACGAGCGAGTGACAGTTATTGCTTGAGCAGATGCTGAATATCAGCTTCCAGCGCCTGTTTATCGGTATCACGGAAACCGATGTGAGTGCGGTGTATCGTCCCCTGCCGGTCGATTAGAAAAGAAGTTGGCATGCCCATCAGCTGGTATTGCGCGGCGACCTTGCCTTCGGGGTCATAGGCCACGGTAACCTGGGTCGGCACTTCTGCCAGAAACTTTACCGCCAGATCCTTTTCTTTGTCGAGATTCACGGCGATGATGGTCAAACCATCTTTGCCATAGCGAGATTGCATGGCGTTCATCCACGGAAAGGACTTGCGACACGGTGAGCACCATGATGCCCAGAAATCCAGATATACCACCTGCCCCTGTAACTTGTTGAGTTCAATGGTCCCCTGGTCGGTCGGGAGGGTAAAGTTGGCAGCGGGTTCATTGACGGCGGCAGGTACGGAGACGGTGCCTAAGCTGGCAAGCAATATCCCAAAATAGGTTAACAACTTCATTTGCGGTTCTCTGAGTTGACAAGTTTATAGTTGGGGAAAGGTTACCCTGGTGTGATGAAACAAAACTGAATTTCACGTTGCCGACGGTAACTCTTACCGGTCTGTACGCCACATCTTCCCGCCAGGTCATTACTACCATGATCGCGGCGCTGGGGGTTGCCATTACGACAGGCGTGGGATGGTGAAGTTTCTGATAGCGATTGAAATAGTTCGCATACGCCATGGCTTCGGTCTTGGACGGCGCGTTATGCATCGGATGCCATTGGCAAATATGAGCTTACGCCAATACCCATCTAAATCACTCCAGACAAGTACTGCGATGCGATGTTCCTGCCCATGGCGCAAGCTGGTACGCGTTAGGCGGGAGAAGAGATTCCGTCGCCCATGGCAGGACAAACCTGGTGGGTATTGGGCGCTTGGGCGGAAGGGGGCACCATGCGCCTGCGGCTACAGAAAAAGCCCGGTGCCAGAACGCACCGGGCCGATATCGAAAAAGATGATTTGGCGGCTACTCAGTTAAAAAGCGCGGCATATTGCGCGTAGCCTTTGACGGTCAGGTTTTCCGCCGGGATGAAGCGCAATGCGGCGGAATTGATGCAATAACGCTTGCCGGTGGGCGCGGGACCGTCTTCGAACACATGACCCAGATGGGAATCCGCCAGTTTGCTGCGCACCTCGGTACGTACCGAAAACAGCCGGCGATCCTGCCGTTCGCTGACCCCGTCCAGGGTGATGGGTTTGGTGAAACTGGGCCAGCCGGTGCCGGAATCAAATTTATCAGTGGAACTGAACAGGGGTTCACCGGACACGATATCGACATAAATGCCTGGCCGCTTGTTATCCCAGAATTCATTATTGAAAGGTCTTTCGGTGCCTTCTTCCTGGGTGACTTGATACTGCAGTGCTGTCAGGCGCTGGCGCAAGTCGGCGGCGGATGGTTTTACGAACTGACTTTGCTGGTCTGTTGCCACGGTGGATTCCTCGTCATGATTAGCGGTCGCAGGCTCGGCACCCCAGATTTTCGCCAGAAACTGATCCCTTCCAGAGCGGCTGCGATAGAAGTGATAACGTACCGGATTCACTTTGTAGTAATTCTGATGATAGTCCTCGGCGGGATAAAACGCGCCGGCCGGCAACAGTTCCGTGGCGATGGGCTTGCCATAGATTCCCCGTTGATCCAGGGCGTTGCGGGACGCTACCGCCTGTTTTTGTTGCGTGGCGTCATGGTAAAAGATGACCGACCGGTATTGGGAGCCGCGATCCACGAAGGAACCGCCGGCATCGGTGGGATCGATCTGGTGCCAATACACGTCCAGCAGCTTGTCATAACTGATGATTTTGGGATCATAGGTGACTTGCACCGCTTCCACATGACCGGTGGTGCCGGACGACACCTCATGGTACGTAGGGTTGAGTTTATGGCCGCCGGTATAGCCGGAAATCACTTCGCGCACGCCGTACAGCGCCTCGAAGGGGCGCTCCATGCACCAGAAACAGCCGCCGGCAAAAGTGGCGGTGGCCAGGCCCGCGCTGGTTACGGGCGGTTGCGGCGCCATATCCTCCATGGCGGCTTGCACCGAGTTGCCAACCGGGAGCAAGCCAGTACCGAATACGATACCGAAGAGGGTGAGGGTGAGGGAAATAATGATGCGTAATTTTTGTTTCATGAGCACACCTGTCGCAATGAAAAAGACATTAATGAGTAACTGATGCTCAGTGTGTAGGCAAAATATCCAGTGCCGGTCCATTCTTTATCACATTTCTATCACTACGGTGATGTTGTTTGCTAGCATGGTGGCGGCCCAGGTCCCAGGCATTCCCCATAAAATAACGATAATAATTATAATAAACAATGAGTTATAGTCAATTGCGTGGTGCGCCCTGGCGTCAGCGGGGATAGGGAATGCAGGCAGCGTGCGCCATGGCGGGATAAAACCATATATTATCAATGAGTTACTGCGAAGACGAGGGTGTCGCCATGCTGTCGGCAGTGGGTGTCGCCGCACAACACAGTCTGTGAATCATGAAACACGCTTACGATATTCTAAGAAATACCTTTGGTTACAATGAGTTTCGTCACCATCAGGCGGATGTCATCGCAGCCTTGCTGGCGGGTCGGGACGTATTGACGCTGATGCCTACGGGGGGCGGCAAATCCCTGTGCTACCAGATTCCCGCGTTGGTGCGCCCGGGCACCGGTATCGTGGTCTCCCCGTTGATCGCGCTGATGCAGGATCAGGTGGACGCGTTATGCTTGCTGGGTATCCGTGCCGCTTTTTTGAATTCGTCCCAAGACCGCGCGCAACAGCAGCAGACGGAAACGGCGCTGCTTCGGGGCGAGTTGGACATGCTCTACGTGGCGCCGGAACGCTTGTTGACCGAGCGCATGCTGGGTTTGCTGGAACGCGTTACGGTGGCGTTGTTCGCCATTGATGAGGCGCATTGCGTTTCCCAATGGGGGCACGATTTTCGGCGTGAGTACCAACAACTCTACGCGTTACACGAGCGTTTTCCCACAACGCCGAGAATCGCGCTGACCGCGACGGCGGATCAGCGCACCCGCGCTGAAATCATCGAACAGTTGAAATTGCACCGGGCCGCGGTGTTCATCAACAGCTTTGACCGGCCCAATATTCGCTACACGATCAGCGACGGCCAGCAGTCCCGTGAGCAATTGTGGCGCTTCCTGCAGGAAGAACATCCGCTGGATGCGGGCATCGTGTATTGTCTGTCACGCAAAAAAGTGGAGGAAACCGCGCTCTGGTTGCAGGGCAAAGGACGCCGTGCCCTTCCTTATCACGCCGGTTTGGCGGACGCGACGCGCCGCGCGCACCAACAACAGTTTCTACGGGAAGATGGGCTGATTATCGTCGCCACCATCGCTTTCGGCATGGGTATCGACAAACCGAATGTGCGCTTTGTCGCCCATCTCAGTTTGCCCAAGAGCATCGAAGCTTATTATCAGGAAACCGGGCGCGCCGGCCGCGATGGTGATCCGGCCAACGCCTGGATGGCTTATGGCCTGCAGGATGTAATCACGTTGCGCCAGTTCATGCATCAGAGCGAAGCCGAAACGCACTTCAAACAGATCGCGCATCATAAGCTGGAAGCGATGCTCGGACTGTGTGAGATGATCGGTTGCCGCCGCCAGGCGTTGCTCGGGTATTTCGGCGAAGTGCTGGCGACGCCTTGCGGCAATTGTGATGTTTGCTTGCAGCCGCCGCAAACCTGGGACGGCACCGAGGCCGCGCAAAAAGCCCTGTCCTGCGTTTACCGAACCGGGCAGCGCTTCGGCGTCAACTATATCATTGATGTGTTGCTCGGCAAAAATGACGAACGTCTGGAACGAAACGGGCACCACCGAATTTCCACTTATGGCATTGGCGGTGAATTCGATGCCAGCGAGTGGCGCGCCATTTTCCGGCAATTGATCGCCCGTGGGTTCCTGGATGTGGACATTGAAGGTTATGGCGCGTTGAAAATTGCGGAGCAATCCCGCGCCTTGTTGCGCGGTGAGTTGCGGCTGGATTTGCGCAAAGCCATTAAAATTGACAAGAAAAAAGGCCGGACGCCGGACCCGGGCGCGAGTCTGCGTCCGGGGGACAACGCGCTGTTTGACGCCTTGCGCGTACTGCGCGCGCAGTTGGCGAAAGAGCAGGGGGTGCCGCCTTATGTGATTTTTCATGATGCGACGCTGCGGGAGATGATCAATCTGCGTCCGCGCAGCGCCGAGCAAATGCGCGGTATCAGCGGTATCGGCGCTACCAAGCTGGAGCGTTATGGGGAGCGTTTCATGGCGGAAATCGCCAAACATTCTCCGGCGGCATGACCGATGACCCATCGGTGCGTAATGCGCACCCTACGCACCGCTGTGTAAAAGCGTCCGAGTGCAGGCGGCAGGGGCAAGGATTGTAAGGTGCGTATGACGCGCCGTATTTTTCTAAAAACCAGAACCAAGAGCCAGTCCCAGCTGGCTTCGTACCGGATTCCCCATTTGCGGTAGGGGAGCGCCATTGCCGGGACCTCAAGCGCCGCTCGTTGCCTAATGGACATCGACC
>JAHECY010000144.1 GCA_024641505.1 Gammaproteobacteria bacterium | reverse complement strand
GCCACCAACGCCGGCGCAAGCACCGGAAGTTGCAGCCACCTGCAACGGCTGTCACGGCCAATCCGGCAACAGCAGCAATGCCGAAGTCCCGAGTCTCGCCGGCCAGAATAGCGCTTATCTGGAACGCGCAATCAAAGCTTATCAGAATGGCACACGCACCAATAAGGACATGCAGGAAGCGGTTAACAACGTGGGTTCCGGCGACACCAAGACGTTGAGTGTTTATTACGCGGGCCAGATACCGCAACAGACGACGTCACGTTTACCAGAAACACCCGAACAATTGGCGGCGAAATGCGACCGCTGCCACGGCATTGGCGGTACCGTAGCCGACGCCAAGATGCCACGCATCGCCGGACAGGCGTATCCGTATCTGCTCAAGGTGCTGAACCAGTACCAAAACAGCAACCGGTCCAATTCCACCATGCATAAAATGACCGCTATCTTGAGCCAGACGGAAATTCAGGCGATGGCCCAGTACTACGCGGGCAAATAGATGCCATCCGCGGGTACCGGTGTTACCGGCAGTGAACTCGATGCCCTGCCCGTATTGTTGCCATCGGAAAAACAGCAATTACTCACCGGCATACTGCGCAGCGTATCCCGCAGCTTTTATCTAACGTTGCGGGTACTGCCCAGAGAAATACGCGAACCGATAAGCCTGGGATATTTGCTGGCGCGCGCTGCCGACACACTTGCTGACACCGCACTGATCGAGGATCGGAAACGTGTCCAACTACTGACGACACTGCGTGCCGCTGTTCTGGGCGAAGGTATGGCCCCCAATCTGCGGCCATTTCTCAATACCGGCGGTAATTCGAATCTGGCCCATGAATACCGCTTGTTGCAGCTGGTGCCGAAACTCTTTTCAATGCTGGCGGCCCAGCATGATGCCGAACGCGACTTGATAAAACACGTTGTGACGACCTTGATCGACGGCATGTTGCATGATATGCGACGTTTCCCCGTCAGCGATAGCCAGCATGTCAAAGCCCTGAAGAATGCCGCGGAACTGGAACACTATTGCTACCAGGTTGCCGGTTGCGTCGGTGAGTTCTGGACCGGAATTGCGATAATGCGAGTACCGGTACTGCGCACCTGGCAGGCATCGTATATGAACCGCCTTGGCATCGATTTTGGCAAGGCGCTGCAACTGACCAACATCCTGCGCGACATACCGCAGGATTTGCGCATTGGCCGCTGTTACTTGCCGCTGGATGAATTGCGCAGCGCGGGCTTGACGCCCGACAATTTAGGGCAAGCGGACACGGACCACTCGCCAGCAGTGGACCAGGTAGTGCGCAAATGGTTGGCCAGAAATCTTGAGCTCTATGAAAATGCGAGCCACTACATCCTGGCCATCCCGCGCCACTGCGTGCGTTTACGCCTGGCCACCCTGTGGCCGGTACTCATTGGCTTACGCACCTTGTCCATGCTGGCGCGGCATACCCGCGACATGACCGCCAACCATACAAAAATCAAAGTCTCCCGTCGCTGGGTCTACTTCATGCTGTTTTCGTCACTGTGGGTCGCGCCCAGTAATACCTGGTGCCGGCAATGGATCAAACATTACCTCAAGGTCATCAACAGGCGCCTTTAAACTCGGTAGTTCCAAAGACCGCGCCATTTTTCCGACCGCGCACCGTAAGCCGGTGATTGCCGCGCTTTTACCGGCATATGCCAGCTCATCCTTGATCCAGGACCATGTTTTTCCCTTGACCACCTTGGCCACCAGCAAGTCCCGTTCACGCGGTGTAAGAGCGGTGCCCCATGATCTGGTCGCGATAAAAACTTCCAGTAGCCGTTTCACCAGCGGTTGCGAGATCTCGATCGAGCGCGCGCCGTTAATAAATGCATCCAATTCCATTAGTTCATCAGGACGCCATTGTGGTATCGGGGAACGGGCATGTAGTTGCCGCACCAGGCTACACCACAGATCCGGCGTCACCTCATTCAATTCCCGGCAGATCAACGCGTCCAATAACCCGGACAGCCTTTGTTGCGCTGCGCTTACCACTTGCGTGGCGGCATCGTGGCCGGGCAATAACATGCACAGACTGTGGCTGCCGCTTACGTGATCCTTGCTAAGCCCGAGATAAACAGCGATAAAACCCTGCCGTTCCCAGAAACTAACCAGTTCGGGCGCGGCGCTGTAACTGACGCTTAACGTCGAAAACGCGGTAGTTTCCGCCCATTGCCGCGCCGCCTGCACTAGATGCGCCCCCAGGCCCCGGCGTTGCAATTCAGGCAATACCGCAATACGCATAATGCGTGCGTAACCAAGCTCACCGGCAGCCGCCACTCCCAATTGCGCAACCAGGATCTGGGCGGTGATTCGGCCTTGCACTCGGCGCTGCCCCCGGTAGACCCGCGACAAAAGATCCACAGGAATAGGCGTTTCCAGGCGTAATAAACATACGCTGACGATCAACGCGCCTTGACGCAGCGCCAGAATCCTGATGTCCTGATCATCCAACAGCGATTGCAGATCGGATGGCCGCGTGCGGTAATGCGCCAGCACCAATAAACCAAACAACTGTCGCAACTCCGCCTCATTCTCGGCCAGGTTTCGTGGTTCCAGTAATTGCCACTGAATGTTCGCGGGTGGAATGCCCGTCGGCAACACCGGCATCTGGTACGTCGCATTCATCAGCAGCGCATTGAAGCTAAATTGCTCCAGGGGATCCTGTGGACGCCAACGCACCGGCATCTGCATCTGCAGGCGCTGCCAGCCTGGTGTTTCCTGATCAAGGTAGCGGAAAAAATGCCGCGCGAATCCCATGCCCGTGCCTTCATAGCCATGCACTGTGGTCGCAAACACAATTCGGGAATAACATCGCAACAACTGCTCCAATATTGCCACCGGCAAGGCGGCCGCCTCATCCACCAACAACAGGTGCGCCGGCGTATATTGTTCCAATAGTTTGTCCGGCGCCAAATAACGCATGCTCCCGGCACCGTGGTGTAATTGCCCCGGCCCTCCCACCGCGTCGGGCAAGAGTGCACGCGCATGCTTGAATACACTCGCGGCACAATCCATGCCGGGTCCGGTCACAATCACCGAGGTCACACCCCCACGCAGCAATTGTGCCGCTGCGATACCCAAAGCGGCGGACTTACCACGCCCCCGATCCGCAATCAGTACTGCCGGCCGCCGCCGGTGCCCATGGGCAACCCGGTTTATCGCCAGCACTGCCAGCTCTTGATCAGGGGTCGCAAAGTCGCCGACGGCTATGGGCGCCGGTGGCGTGTCGGTAACGGCGGGGGTATAGGCCGGTAGTGGGCGTTTTTCACCGAACACGACAACACCGTGATGATTTTCCGCGTGTCGTTTAAAGCGTTGGAGAAACAGACTATGGGTCTTATCCTGACCCTGGCCCCCCATAGACTGCCAATGCTCCCATGTCGGCACCAACAAAAACATCAAACCGCCCCCCCGCACGGTTCCCGACAGTGCGGCAAATACATCCACGATAAAGGCATCATGCGCCTCCATGACGGCATGCTGACATTCCCGGCCAATGAGGTAGGAGGGTTTGATATGATCCATGGTCAATGCCCCTTGCGGAGCCAGCGGTCCCAGCCAGATTACGGTGTCCGCGCATTGCTGATTGACGAAGGCGGCAGCGACGCGCTGTCCCCATGCGCGCGACCCGGACAACACTATCAACAAACGGCAATTTTGCCGGACGACTTCCGCGCAATGCTCCGCCAGCCGTGTCTGCAACGCCCGCTCAGATTCGGATCCACCCATGATGATCCTTCGAATATCTTGCCAATAGAATGTGAAGTCCCGCCGACCGAGCGTTCCCTGCCCGGCACGCCGGCGTCCGGTTCGCTTTTCCGGGAAATAACTCAAAATTGTGGCGAACCACAAACCCCGACTCCCGCCAAAACGCATGCCACGCAAGGTATTTACTCCGTGCCTTGACGTCCGGCTGCCTCGGCTGGGCTATTTGTTATACCATACGGTTGGGCATCGGTTTATAATGGGCCACAATGAATTCTCCGAACCCAGCCGATTCTACCACCGAGACAATGGCCAGTATTCTGCAAATCCTGCGTGACTGGCATCTGGAAGTCGAAGAGCAGGCAGCGCTGCTGGGCCTGCCGGAAAACACCAAGCCCCGCGCATTGCTGCGCATGGCCACCCACGGCAGTGAACTACTGACAGAGGATTTTCTACACCGTTCCCACTGCCTGCTCGCCATCAAGAATGCCACGGAATCGCTGTATCCGCACAATGCTCACGCCGCCTCCCTGTGGATTACCACGCCCAACATGCTGTTCAACAATGTGACGCCATTACGCATCATGATCGCGGAAGGTCTGGCCGGCATGCAACGTGTGATCAATCACCTGGACGGAAACTGCGACTGGAACTAAGTGGCGGTGCACGCATGTCAACCCGATTTCGCACCCTGCGGCACCACATCGGTTACTTATCCTTCGGTTTAAAAAGATCCTCCAGCGCCTCGCGCCCATCTTTTGTCTCATTGTGCACCGCCGTCGGCGCGGCACCGAACAATGCATCGAGGGCATTGCGCGCGGCCTCGGATTGCCGATCTTTGCCGGCATCGAAAGCGCCCGGGCGGGGTCGAAAGTAATCACAAAAATTCGCCCGCTCCTTGTGGGTCACCGCATCAACCACCGGCTCGCGGCACCCCTTGCTCCGGTTAGGCGCGAAGAACTCACACAAACGGCACACATGCAGATCGGCGGCGCATGACGCGCATTGATCACCGCGACCCATTGGCAGTGAAAGCGCCGCCAAGGATGCGCCACAATGCCAGCAAACCAGCTCACTCATAACTCTCTCCATGCCCCGGCGGGTAACGCTATTGAAAGTTAACGCCAAGGCGGTTAGTGTATAATGCGGAGTTTCCCCAGAAAACCCCAGGAGCATCCTTGAATCACACCACCCCCATGGTAAAAGTCAGCCAATCGGTCGCCATTCTGGTTGACGGTAACAATATGGAGCGTAGCATCCATGGCCTGACCGGCGACACCCAGACGATGCTCAATTTTGACACCCTGATTCCGCGCTTGCTGGACAACCGCGGCCTGAACCGCCTGGTGTATTTTCGCGAGGGCAAACAAATATCCACCAAGCTCAAGGAACGCCTGCATCAAAACTACCACGGTTCCGTGCGTCCCTGCCATAAGAGCGCGGATATTCCACTGACCATAAAAGCCACGCAGTTGGCCAGCAAGGTGGATACCATCATCATCATGTCCGGCGACTCGGACTACGTGGAACTGGTACGACACTTGAAATCGGAAGGGGTGCGTGTGGAAATCGCCGGCGTTCCCAGCACCACGTCGCAACTGCTGATCGAGGAAGCGGATTATTTCCATGAAATCGTTCCCACCGACTGGTTTACTTTTGCCGGCAAGAAAACACCACGTCGCACAACCAAGAAAACCTAACTTTAGCTGCCGGTTTCAGCGTTTGATCACCGAAAACCGCATTCCCGCGTTTTCCTGCTTGTCGAATCCGCACCGCGCCCGGACCAAACAGGGACTGCACGGGTATCCCCAAAGCGATAAATTTCGGGCCACAGTACTGGTCCGGCCCGCAACCTGACAATCGCTGTTTACGATAAGCCTGTGACGACTATCCGCTGACCCGATACTCACGGACGCATGGTCATGGCGGCCAGAATGAAGATGAACTGCTCCGGATTATACACCCGCTTGCCGGCCACCACCGGCTGTAACACACAGTAGTTCTGTCCGTCACTATGATGATAGAAAAATTCCAGCACCACGGGCTCGCGCAGAGTGATATGCAGTAAATAATTATCCGCCTGCCGAGTCCAACCATGGATGACGACGGATTTGGTGTCGTCATAGCGGGCTTCACGCAGCATCACGAGAAACTTCTCCACGGTCAACGTATAGTCCCGCTGATCCGGCACCGTGCGCAGCTCAGCTTGCATGAACTGACGATCCGGTATCAGGTACTCCTCAGTGGCAGGTGCTGCCGTGACGTCGCTGATGTCGTCATAACACGCGAGACGCTGTCCATCATTCACGATCTGGCGACATGCCGACGCCGCGCTCTGCCAATCCTGCGTCGCATCACCCGAATGCCATGTCAGCGCCAGCACCAGTCCTCCAATCAGGCACGCGTGATGTCGTCGCGTCAGACGGTTACCGGGGGCAAACTCGTGACTCCCGGCAACAGGCTTAACCACGTGTCACCTGCCTGGTATGGTGCCGGGCTATGATGTACGCGACACACGCCGTGAGTTTGCCTACATACGGCAGATGCAGGAATTCATTAGGACCGTGGGCGTTACTTTTCGGACCCAGCACGCCCGTGATCAGAAACTGTGCTTCCGGATACTGTTGTCCCAGCATGTACATGAACGGAATGCTGGCCCCCAGTCCAAAATAAGCCGGTGCCGCATTGTAGAAGGCCTGGGACGCTTCAGCAGTGGCCTGCTCCAGCCAGGCACTCAAGGGCGGCGCATCCCAGCCGGTGCCGCCCTGATCAAACTGGACCGTTATCCGCGCATTATTAGGGGGATTGTCGGTCAGCGCCTGCTCGATGGCATGCCGCGCGTGCGCGCAGGCGACGTTCGGTGGCAAACGGAAGGATAACTTAAAGCTGGTGTGAGCGCGCAACACGTTCCCGGCCGCCGCCAACGGCGGCATGCCATCCTGCCCGGTCACCGACAGTGTCGGCAACCAGGTATTGTTCAGCAACTGTTGCGTCGGATCGTCAGAGACAGGAAGCAATCCCGGCACATGGTTAAAATCCGTAAAGATCCTCGTGCCCAGCAGCTGTGCGGTGGCTTGTGCCTGTCGACGGCGTTCCGGCGGTATCTCGCCGTACAATTCCCGCAGGCGAATCTCTCCGCTGGCGGCATCTTCCAGCCGGTCCAACAGCAGACGCATAATGCGCATCGACGACGGAATGATGCCGCTGGCAATTCCCGAGTGGGTGCTTTCCGCCAACACCTCCACCTTACAGACGCAACTGAGCATGCCCCGCAATGAGGTGGTGGACCACAATCGCTGGTAATCACCGGTGCCCGAATCCAGGGTCACTACCAGTTCCGGAGTACCGATAATTTCTCGGTACTTCTCCAAATATGCGGGCAAATGGGGTGAACCGCTTTCCTCGGAAAATTCACAGAGAATTACCACGCGCGCATGGGGAATGTTCTGGTCACGCAAAGCATGCAACGCCGCAACCGAGGCAAACAATGCATAACCATCGTCCGCGCCACCCCGACCATAAAGTTTATCTTCCTGCAGCACCGGTTGCCACGGCCCGAATCCCGGCCACCAGCCATGCATCTCAGGTTGTTTGTCCAGATGCCCATACATCAATATTGTGCGCTCACTGGCGCCTGGAATTTCAATCAGGATCATCGGCGTCAGGCCGGGAAGAGTCTCCTGATGAATTTTCCATCCGGGCAAAGCGTGAGCGGACAACCAGTCCAAAGCCAGCACCCGGGCCTGCTCCATATGTCCATGTTGTTGCCAGTGCGCGTCGAAATCCACCGACACATTCGGAATGCGGATGTAGTCGGTCAGTGTGGGCGTGATGCTTTCCTGCCATAGGGTATCGACAAAACTTTGCAGGCGTTGTGTGTCGAGTGTCATAAGTAATTTCCTGGTAATCGGGCTTTCAGCAGCTTTACCAACGACGCCACAGACGGCGCCACCATGGGCGAGGCTCCGGACGCATGGCCAGCACCAGGTCTTGCGGCGGTGATTTACTCAACACCCAACCGGGCAAGGGAGGCTGATCACTGAAGCCGCAAACCATCCCCAAATTGTCGGGATCAAAAAT
>JAHECY010000046.1 GCA_024641505.1 Gammaproteobacteria bacterium | reverse complement strand
CACTCATGATCGGTGGAGTACCGGGCATCGCCACCTGCATGCCTCCGCCAAGCGCCATGACCGCTTCCACCGCCTGTTGAAAACGCTGCTGGATGGTTTGTTCCAGGTCATCGTTGCCGGTGGGCACATCCTGCCACGCCCGCTGTACCGCCTCCAGGCGCGCTGTCAGATCCGCGGCCAGCGGTGCGCCGCTGTGCGCTTGCGCCAATACCCGTTCCAACTGGCAGCACAAAGCGCTTTTCTGTTCCACATAATCAAGATGTTGCAGCTTGGTCGCCACTATGGCGCGCTGCTGCGCACGTTCAAAATCCCGACAGACATCGCGATATCGACCGACCAGAACTTTCATCTGATCTTTGGGCAATTGACCGGCCTGCTCCCAACTCTTGCGCGCCTGATCATAGCGCGGGCGCAACTGTGGAATTTCCGTTGCGGGCCGGCTGGCCAACTCCCCGATGTCGGCAATGATGGCTTCGCGTGTCGCCAGCAGATGCTGCAACTCCTGTTTCTGCGCATCCGCCACAACACTGCGTCGGCTGAACAATTGGTCGTTCAATGCGCGGAAATCCTGCCACAGATTTTTTTCCTTGCGCGCACGGCCGATTTTTTTCCATTGGACTTGCAACTGCTTGGCCTGTTCCAGACATTGATTCAACAATGCCGCATCAAGATGCTCGGTGTCGATCTGGTGCACCAACTCCCGCAATTTCTGCAACAGTGCTTCTTTTTGTACGCCATGTTGTTCCAGATGCTGGTCCAGACGCGCCCGCAGAGTATCGAGCGCCGCCTTGAAGCGCTTTCCCAGCACCTGTCCTTCCTTGCGATTGACAGTACCGATATTGCGCCATTCCTGCTGCGCGGTTTTCACGATCTGATCGATAGGCCCCCAATCCGCCGTCGCGAAATCCGGCGCACCGATGAACGCTTCAAGGCTGTCACAGATGATTTCCTTGCGTTGCTGGTTCAAACGCCGCTCTTCCCCCTGTTGCTTGAAAAATTCCTCACAGGGTCCGTAGGCGAGATTACAGGCATTATTGAACCGTTCCCACAATTGATCGGAACTATCCAGGTCGGTTTCACCAAGACGTTTCCATGCGTCGCGCGCGGCGCGCACCTGGGCCGCCAGCGTTTCGATGTCGATTTCGGCATTGGCGGCAACTTCCTGCGCCAACTGCTCTACTTCCCGCAGCAACGCTTCCTTGTGCGGTGTACCGGACCAGCGCTTCCAATCCCGAATTTCTTCCAGTTGTTTACTGGCATCCTGATAACGATGCTGCCATTCGGTTTCGGCCAGCAACTGCTTCCCCTTGTGCGACAAGCGCCGCAAGATCTGCCGCAGCACCCGTTGCTGGTCCGCGGCCACGCCGGAATTGCCCTGGATCAACGCCTGCTCCATGGCGTCTACCGCCATCTGGAAACGCTCGACATCCTGTTCCTGCTGCCGTTGCTGCTGCAATTGCCGTTCGTGCAAGGTGGCGAGCGTCTGCTGCACCTGCTGCAAACGAGACTTTTCCACCAAATCCTGCAGCGCATCGAACTGCTGCAAGCGCCGGCGCAGATCCTTGAGCGCCTTTTCCTCAATGGGTTTGGTGCCGGCCTGCAAGCGCTCGGCGTCTCGCACTAGAACGTCCAGATCACGGCACACGGTATGTTTACGTTCCAGATCTGTCAGTTCTTGCTGTAATTGGTCAACGGCCTGGCGAAACCGGCCCTGGAAACCGGCCTCCTCGTCCCGCGGCAAGTTCTCTTCCCGCGCCCAACCCTGTCGATGCTGTTCCAATTGGGCACGGGTGGCAGCCAGCATCTCCCGGGTTACCGTAACCGCGCCCTGCAAAGTCGACACCTGTGCCTCAAGCGCCTCGCACAGTGCGCGCTTGCGTTGCCGCAGCCCTTCATACTGCTGCTCCTGCGCGCGGCGCTCACCGTCCACAGCGAGAAAATCCTGGTAACGTTTCTCATACTGCTCGCGCGCCTTGCCATAGCGTTGCTGCACCTCGGGGAGAAACTCGCCCCACTGGACACTCCACTCCTGCTGCAATTGCTGCCACTGATTGTGCACATGGTCGCGCTGCGCGACAGTGCTGAACATGTCCTTCGCCTTGCATAAAGTTTCCAACTGGGTGCACAGGGCACGACCTTCATGGGCGAGACGCTCGGGCTTTTCCTGCTCCGTTTTGATACGATCCAGTTGACCCTGCACCAGGGCATAGACTTTTTTGTCCCGGGAACGGCTGTGCTTGGCAACGCGCGTCATCGTGGACTGTTGGGTCAAGCGTTGGGCCGCAGCGATACGCACCTGCGCATCGGCATCGCCAATGGCCAGATCGCCAAGCAAGGACTCACGCGTGATGCCGGTCAACGCAGTCAACCGAATTTCCGCATCTTTGCCTTGGCGCGCGAAGGCTTCGAGCATATCGGCCTGGCGTTCCAACTCCACCCATTCCAGGCGCGTCGCCAATGGCAAAGTGTCCGCATCCAGGCCGGCCACCATACGGAAGAAGCGTTTGCGCGCCAACTCGCGTACTTCCGCGTCGCTGTCGCTTTCCATGATCTCCCGAATGATGCCCAGATCGTGCAACCGGTTTACCGCCACACGGCGCACCGCGGCGTCATTGTCGCCTTTGGCGACCTGCGTCAAGATACCCGCATGCTCAGGAGACAGCTCGTTCATGGCCAGCAGCGCCTGCTTACGCACCTCCGGCTTGTTATGTTGCCACTTAGGTTTGAAGAATTTCTCTAACACCCTATTTTCCTTACAATCCGGAATAAATGTTGGTCAGGAGTGGTTCCGGTGACCGGAAAAAAATGCGAACCCCTGTCTGGAGCAGGGTATCATACACTAAAGCATAGGGAGGCCAGAATCCATGCAAGGCAGTTTGCGAAAAATGATACGCGCACCGGGCCCGGATCCACAATACCTGCTGCCCGTCGGTACCGACCATGTGGCCCTGAACCAGTTTCTGGGTCAGCCCCTGTCACTGACCTATACCCGGGCAATTCAATGCGTTGCCTGCGGCCGGAC
The DNA here is from genome assembly GCA_024641505.1 of Gammaproteobacteria bacterium. GTDB lineage: Bacteria > Pseudomonadota > Gammaproteobacteria > SG8-11 > SG8-11 > UBA6920. The sequence continues at coordinate 28,060 of JAHECY010000046.1, read as the reverse complement.
CACGTCAAAAAGCTATAACCAGGGTTACTGCTACCCGTGTTTCACCCGTCTGGCCGCATGTGATCTGTGTATCGTGAAACCGGAGCGCTGCCATTTCGCCGCCGGTACCTGCCGGGAACCGACATGGGCACAGGACCATTGCTTGCAACCCCACTACGTCTATCTGGCCAATACCTCCGGAATGAAGGTGGGTATTACCCGGGCGTCTCAGATCCCGACCCGGTGGTTCGATCAGGGTGCGGTGGCAGCACTGAAGCTGATGCGGGTCGCCAGCCGTCATTTGGCGGGACAGGTGGAGGTGATTCTGGCCCGGCACGTCAAGGATAAAACGGACTGGCGTCGCATGCTGTCAGGACCGCCGCCGCCGATGGACCTGGCCGGGGCGGCGGCGCGTTTATTGGCGCAGTGTCAGGATGAATTGTCGACCTTACAATCACGGCACGACAGCGACGCGCTGCAGTTACTCACCGACGAATCCATGATGACCATCGAATATCCGGTGATCGTTTATCCGGACAAGGTGCGTGCCCTGAACCTGGAGAAGGAAGCACAGGTTACCGGCACCCTGCAAGGTATCAAGGGGCAATACTTGTTACTGGATCGCGGCGTCCTCAATATTCGAAAATACAGCGGCTATATCGTGGCCGTGAATGTGTAGGGTGGGTAATACGCACCCTATAATCAGTGACGTGGCATGTTAAGCAGGGTCGTGCATACACAATCTCGCGCCCCACGAAGGATTTCCCGCCGGCTGATGTGTCAATGGGGGCGCATGCATGGCGCTGGTCTAATGCGCGAAACGCGGCGCCGATCGACCTCCGCGCGCACTCAAGTGCCGGTCGAAGAGAGACTCACCGGCTTGTCCTGCAGCCAATAGGAAAGCTTTTGCTTTAAAATGCGGAATTCCAGGGGCTTTTCAATATAATCATCCATGCCAGCTAACAGGCAGCGTTCACGGTCGCCCGCCATGACACTGGCGGTCATGGCGATAATAATCGCCTGGTGTCCGCCCGCCAACTGGCGAATACGCTCCGTGGCCTGGTAACCGTCGACACCGGGCATCCGGCAGTCCATGAGGATCAGCGGATAGGCGTTGGCGGCCGCGGCAGTCACGGCCGCCTCGCCGTTGGCCACCACGTCGACGTTGACCCCCATCTCTTCAAGCAATGCCACCACCACTTTCTGGTTGACCAGATTATCCTCAGCCACCAGCAACCGCGGCAATTCATGTGCCCTGCCTTCGTCGAGACGCTGCCGGGAAATCAACGGGGCCAGCACGCCGGCACCCGCCTTATTGATGCTGCGCTGTATCAAGCCGGGATCAAATGGTTGCGTCAAAAACCCGACCAGACCAAGATCACGAGCAGCCCGACTGTGACCGGGGTCCCCCTGATCCGCCAACACCAGCACGGCGACGGATGCCAACGGCGGACAGGCACGCACTTCGCGCGCCAGCGCCATGCTGGCATCCGCATCGCGGCGGTAGATTACCAGCAAATCGAGGCGCCCCTGGGTGACCAGATGCTGCGCGATGTCGAGGATATCGATATCACTGTCTTCCGCAAAATACATCGCATCCGGGATCAGGGTGACACATGCCCCAACATTATTACCTGCGCCCTGGTCATTACTGCAAACCACGCCGATATGCAGCCGCCCATTTCCAGCGACTTCGGATGGGCGGTGCGGCTCTGTGCTCAACATCGCCGCCAGGGGCATACTGACAGTGAATATCGCACCCTGATCCGGCGCCGCACGCACATCAATTGCACCACCCATCAGGGACACCAGCTTGTGTGTTAATGCCAGGCCCAGCCCGACACCAGCGGCGTTCCCGGCGACAGACTCGGCAATGTGGCAATAGGGCGTGAACAGCAACGGCATATCATCCGTGTCGATACCAATGCCGCTGTCTTGAACGATGAATCGCAGCTGGCAGGAATCGCTCACCTGCGCTTTCATATCGATATCGATATCGACCGTGACTTTAATCTCCCCATGACCGGTGAACTTGACGGCATTGTCCAGCAAATTCTCCATCACCTGACGCAACCGAGCGGCATCGCCGACCAGCATCGGCGGTAACCCATCACCATATTGACAGGACAACCCAATCCCCTTGGCCAGCGCTTGCGACCGAAACCGTCCGATCACCCCATGGACCAGTTGACGCAGATTGAAAGCATCGGATACCAGCGTCGGCGGATCACGCTCCATACTGTGCCAATCCAGAATATGATCGATGGTCTGCAATAACGACATCGATGTATCAGATGCACGCGCGACATTTTCTCGATGTGGCGGCAACAGCTCCGCGTCCCGCAACAAACTCAACCTGTTAACCACGTCAGTAACGGGCGCACGCAGTTGGTTACTCAAAAAAACGACGTGTGCCGCCGCCGTGCCATCCATCTGAACGGCAGCGGGTCGCGGGACGCGCCTGATGTCTGACCAGGCACCGCTCTCATAAACCACAACGACATAACCAGTTACGCCCGTAATCTCGAACTCGTTAACGGACAGCCGAATCGGCAGACAGGTGCCGTCTCGTTGCTGAGCCGTCAACTGATACACATCCCCGGTGGCCCCGGGGCAGCCGGATGCGACATGTTGCCGTAGAAAGTCACCCTGACCGGTCGTCACATCAGCCAGCAACAACCCGGCAAAATCTTCCCCCAACAGCTCCTGCGCCGAATACCCGAACAACCGCGCCCCGGCGCCATTGACTGATTTCACGACACCCGCCGCATCGCAGGCAAAGATACCGGCGCCGGCGCTTTCGAGAATAGCCAGCGGTTCCGCCAGAGACCCTGCCATTATCCAGTTGTCGCGTGCCACCTGCGTAACGGCACGCACCGCAACGAGCAATCCCACCAGTAACCCGCTCAATATCACGGCGCGCAACCAATCCGGAATCGGCAAGTGGTAGTAGTATCCAATGCCAAACGCCGCTCCACCGAATGCCACCAACGCCATCGCCACCCACGCGTATAGCCGGTACTGCCGATGCTCGAGAATCATATCCGTTAGGTCCTTGGATAGTTCTGGTGATAACTGATAACCGCGCCTAATAACACGAAAGTGCCACAACCCGTGAGACTCAATTGTTTATAGCGAGCGAACCGAATCGCGATTGAGCAGAATGGTGTAATTTTTTGTAACGATAACTAATTGTAATTGCAAACGAATGTGACTGACTGCGCAGCCGGTCAAGGCTGCGCATCGTCCGGCGACGGATGGTGGTACACAGGAGCGGCGTGCGGCGCGCGCTATTCGTCTGTCACACAACCTTCCGAGGCGGTCTTAACGTTCTTGATATATTTATACAAGGTACCACGAGTTGCCTTATAGGGAGGCATTTTCCATTCCTTGCGCCGGCGCGCCATTTCTTCATCTGTAACACCCACGGCCAACAGATTTTCCTGGGCATCGATGGTAATCAGATCACCATCGCGCACCAGGCCGATGGGGCCACCTTCCTGCGCTTCAGGCACCACATGACCGATGATAAACCCATGAGATCCGCCGGAAAAGCGACCATCCGTGATCAGCGCGACATGCTCACCCAGGCCTGCACCCATAATAGCGGAGGTCGGTGTCAGCATTTCCGGCATGCCCGGTCCGCCTTTCGGACCCTCATAGCGAATCACCACCACGTCGCCCTTGCCAATCTGCGCGTCTTCCAGCGCTTTGAGCATGGCCTCTTCGGAATCATACACCTTTGCGGGACCGGAAAAACGCAGTCCTTCCTTACCCGTGATCTTGGCCACCGACCCGCCGGGCGCGAGATTTCCCTTAAGGATACTGATATGGCCGGTTTCCTTGATAGGCTTTTCCACGGGACGCACCACATCCTGTCCGGCGCTGAGGCCCGGCAGTTGCGCCAGATTCTGCGCGACGGTCTTGCCGGTGACGGTAAGACACCCGCCGTTAATTAAATTCTTTTCCAGGAGGTATTTCATTACCGCCGGCGTCCCACCCACCTTGTGCAGATCCTCCATCACATAGCGCCCGCTGGGCTTGAGATCGGCGATGAACGGCACGCGATCGCTGATGCGCTGGAAATCGTCGATAGTCAACTCCACATCGACCGCACGGGCCATGGCAATCAAGTGCAATACCGCGTTAGTGGATCCCCCCAGCGCCATCACCACCACCATGGCATTCTCAAAAGCTTCCCGGGTCATGATGTCCCGCGGTTTGATATCCCGTTCCATCAACACCCGTATGGCGGCACCCGCCTGGTAGCACTCGGCAAGTTTTTCCGGGTAGGCCGCGGGCGTCGACGAACTGTAGGGCAGAGACATGCCCATGGCTTCGATAGCAGAGGCCATGGTGTTGGCGGTGTACATACCGCCACAGGCGCCGGGCCCGGGACAAGCGTGCTTCACGATATCATCACGCACGCTTTCGTCGATGCGATGGGAGAAAAACTCGCCATAACTCTGAAACGCCGACACGATATCGATCGGTTGCTGGTTATCGCTGCGGTAACCGGGACGTATGGTACCCCCGTAAACCATCAATGACGGCCGGTTCAGGCGCCCCATGGCCATCAATACCCCGGGCATGTTCTTGTCGCAACCCGGCAGGGAAATATTGGCGTCGTACCATTGGGCCGCCATCACGGTTTCGATGGAATCGGCGATTATGTCGCGGGATTGCAGCGAGTAACTCATGCCGTCGGTGCCCATGGAGATGCCGTCGCTGACACCGATTGTATTAAAACGCATACCGACCAGTCCGGCCGCCTGTACGCCCTCCTTGACCTTGGCCGCCAGATCATTGAGATGCATATTGCAGGTATTGCCCTCATACCAGACACTGGAAATCCCCACCTGCGCCTTGTCCATATCCTCCGGCGTCAATCCGGTGCCGTAAAGCATGGCTTGGGATGCCCCTTGGGATTTAGGCTGGGTGATACGGGAACTGATCTTGTTCAATTTCTCTGCCATGGTGTAATCTCTATCCTGTAACGACACAAGGGCGCTATTGTACCTAATCCAAAGGGGTCACACACCCTTGGTTAAATAAATGGTCACCCGACCCGTTTGTCTTTTAAGATAGCGCGATGAACGCAGCGGAACAAAAATTACTGCTGGCCGTGCTGGCCCAGCCCACGGCGCCTTTTCGCGAGAACCAGGTGAAAGATTTCGCGTTTTCGTACCTGGCGCAACGCGGCATCCCTTATTTTGAAGACCCCATCGGCAATATCGTCATCGGCTGCCCCGGTGCCAACGCCTATCGCGCCCTGCTCAACGGCCGATCCCGTGAGCCGGTACGGGTTTTTATTGCCCACATGGACCACCCGGGCTATCACGGGACCCGCTGGCTGGGCCCGCGGCGCCTGCTGGCCCAATGGCACGGCGGCTCGCCGGTGAAATTACTGCGTGGCAGTTCGGTTTGGCTGGCGGACGCTCAAGGCGAGTTTGGAACAGGCCAGATCAGCAGGGCCACGCTGGGAACTCACGGCCATAGCATGGCGACCCTGGAAATCACGCTGCCCAGCGATGGTCTCAGTCAGCGTCAGCGTCCACCGGCCAGCACCCTGTACGGTGGTTTCATGTTTCGTAAAGCGCTGTGGACCCAGGGGCGACGCATCTATACCCGGGCTGCCGATGACCTGGCCGGCGTGTTCTGCGTCCTGGCGACCGCGGACTACTGGCACAAACATAAAACGCTGGGTAAGGCGCCGTTCATCGGCCTCCTTACCCGAGGCGAGGAAGTGGGTTTTGTGGGGGCCATCGGTCACTTTGAACTGGGGTGGCTGCCCGCGGCGAAACGACCCGTGTGCGCAATCAGCCTGGAGGCTTCCCGCACCCTGCCGGGCGCACTCATCGGCAAGGGACCGGTGGTACGGCTGGGGGACCGGCGCACCGTGTTTCATAACAATTACCTGCAAGTGCTTACCGGTATCGCTCAGAAATATCTCCCTGGAGGCTTTCAGAAACGCATCATGGACGGCGGCACCTGTGAAGGCACGGCCACTACCGCCTACGGCATTCCGACCATCGCCATGTCGGTACCCCTGGGAAATTATCACAACGAAGGATTTGAAGGCGGTCCCGACAGCCGTGGTTTCCGCGGCCCGGCGCCGGAATGTATTCACATGGACGACGCCGCCGGCGAGCTACTGCTATGCAAGAAGCTCCTGGCGCCGGGGTTACCCTGGGACGCGCCGTGGAGCGCGGTGCGCACTCAGTTGCGAAAACGATTGACGGCCTACCGTCGTTTTCTTTGAAGGTACCGGCGACACCGGTAAACCGCAGCGCCGCGACTAACCGCTCGCATATAATTCCGGGAGGCTCTGGCGGGATTGCACGGCACGGCGATCCGCGACCTGCTGGGACAGCTGGTGTACAGCCGGTAACATCCGCGCCTTAAAGGCGTTACCGTCCCAGGTTCCCGTATCGTGGCCATAAAGATGTTGCTCAAGCCGCTCCAATTCTTTAACCACTTCAGCGTCGGCAAACAAGCAGGTTATTTGCCCCAGATTCTTCAAGCGCTCATCACCATTAACTAATTGCGCCAGGCGCACCACCCCCGCCGCCGCCTGACGGGCATCACCAATGTCGCAGGCACGTTCGAATTGCTGGCTGACTCGACTCAAACGCGCATCAGGTTTGCCTGCGTTTACTGGAACGACAGTGGCACTCCGGCGGTAGCGGCGACGATCCCACCACCATCCGCCCAAGGTAGCGAACCATAACGCCAGCATCGCCACGCTCACCCAGTTGCTCGCCTCGCTGCCGGAAGCCATCAGCATCGGAGCCGCGGTGGCCGCGGCATCCTGCGCTGCCGCAACAGTCTGCGTAGTTAATGCCGTGCCGGCAGCGGGCGCGACGGGCGCCGCTACCCCGCCTTCCACGGTGATTTCCCGAGGCGCGATGCGGGCGACTTCCATACGGCGCAGCCGGGTGTTCCACCAGGGAATGCGAATTTCCGGTAGCGTGAAAGTACCGGCGGCGGTGGGAATCATGGCCATTTTGATCTCCTTGCTGGCCAACAAGGTCTCGCCGTTACCACTAAGGGTGGACACCGGCTGATCCGGGTAGATCTTGATATTATCGCTATCCGCGGCCTTGATGTCCGGCAACTGAGATTCCACGGTACCCGTGGCTTCCAGACGCAAGCTGCGGGTCACAGGCTCCCCCACCTTGAACACTGGCGGATCAGGTGTCCAGGTCTCGTTCAGCGATAATTGTTGCACCGGCAGCCACCAATCGGCGGTGACCGTCGCCGGTTGCGGCAATACCGTGATTGCCAACGGGTCCGAGCGCAGACGCACCGGACGGGTTTGCTGTAAAAAGCGGTCGAAAGGATCAAAGCCGCCGTAAGCGCGCCGACCACGATTGGCCACCATCATTTGACCGTCGAAGACCACCGCGGGAATGGTCAATTTGCCGCTGGATTGGGGGAAAATAGCGAATTTCCTATGTACCACCCGATAACTCACGCCATCGCGCATTTCTTCGGTAACCCTGTCTTCCCCCAATTTTTCCACGACCGCATTGTCCAACTCCGGTTTTGACAGACTGCCGTCACGTATGTCGATCGCCTGAAAAAATTTGACGGTCAACACCACTTGCTCACGCACATAGACTTCCTTAGGTTCGGCATCCACCTCCAGAAACAGATCTTCCGCTCCTGAAACAATTGCGCCCTTGCCAGCCTTGGTGACTTCAATATTGATGGGCGCCGTTTGTTCGTCGCCAACCGTGAGCGCCGGTATCACGAGGCGACCATCATGTTTTGGACTCAACTGCACATTCCAGCTGGAACGGCTGCTTACCTGGCCGTTGATGAACTGAATCTGTTTGCTGTTACTGGTACCCAGCACATCAAAATCTTTTTGCAGCGGCTGCAAATCCGGCTCCTGGTCACTACCGCTTTCGATCACCAGAGTAAGGCTTTCACCTTCGGGCACCACAACCCGATCGACATGCGCGATCACTGCCGCGTGCGCCGGCACGAGCCACAATGCCGTCAGCAACCAGAGCCCCGCCCACCGCACCCGGATCATCATTACCATTGCTCCTTTACCTCAGCGCCAGCGTCCTGACGACGTTGCTGCTGGCGTCGAAATTTTTCCCGCAACAATCCACCCGGGTCATCGGGTATCCTGCCCAGCCATTGCTCCACCGCCTGCACCTCTTCGGTACTTCGGTTGTCACCAGGCACGGCCTGCTGTTGCACACCCGCCTGAGACGGATCACCCTCCGGGGGTGTTGTCGAGGTCGCGCCAGAAGCCGCCGCATCCGGTTTTTGAGCTGACTGCTCCTGAGGTGATGACGGCGTGGCCTGCGGTTGCGGTTGCGAGTCTTGTCGCTGGCCGGCACCGCCATGTGCGTGCTCGTCATCGGCGGCCTGTTGGCCCTGTTGTTGGCCCTGTTGTTGGTCCTGCTGTTGGCCCTGTTGTTGGCCCTGTTGTTGGTCCTGCTGTTGGCCCTGTTGTTGGCCCTGTTGTTGGCCCTGTTGTTGGCCCTGTTGTTGGCCCTGTTGCTGATCGTGTTTCTGGTCCTGCTGTTTTTGCTCCTGAAGCATTTTCTGTAAAAGATCTTTATTTGTTTGCGCGTCTTTCAGACCTGCATCCAACGCCAAGGCACGATCATAAGCGCTGATCGCCTCCTCGAGTTTACCCAGATGCGCCAGCGCATTGCCCCGGTTATAGTGCGCCTCTGCAGTGTCGATCCCGGAAAAATTCTCCAAGGCCTGGTTATAATCGCCATGGCGATAATACGCCGTGCCCTTCCAGGCGGGATCCTTGAATAATTGAGCCGCGGTTTCCTGATCCCCGGCGGCCAACGCCGACGCCGCGCGTTGATTGTCGTTGTGCCACAACTCCTGCCAGATACCGGCATGCGCCGGTTGCGGCGGTAACAGCAGGGCCGGTATCAGCGCCACCGACAACAGCCAACCCCGGCGAAACCCTACCAAGGTCAGCAACACGATCGGTATCAGCAGCCATACACCATCCTCGCGCCACTGATCAGAGGTGCGCTGCCAGGTATCCTCCTGTTTTTCCGCGCCGTGCTCCAGGTCAAGACTTGCCAGACGCTGCAGATCCGTATCATCCACCGACAGCTCCGTATATATACCCCCGCCTTGTTCCGCTAACTTTCGTAACGCTGCGGCATGCAGCCTCGGGACCACGATAGCGCCATTGGCGTCCTTGACGAAACCGCCACCTGGCGCGGGTATCGGCGCTCCTTGCACGGTGCCGACGGCCAGCACCGACACCCTGAAACCCTGGCTATGCAGTTGCCCCGCAAAATTCAAGGCATTGTCACCATCAACGTCGTCCGCCACCAGAATGATATTCGCCCTGGGTACACCACTCTGCACCAGAAGATTACGTGCTTCCTGCAAGGCCGGCAGCACCCGGCTCCCCTGGCTCGGCATGATATCGGTATTCAGAACCGGTACCATGGCGGCGATGGTCTGCCCATCATCGGTGAGCGGCGCCACCACGTAGGGTTGCGCGGCATAGACGATCAATCCCACCTGCCCTTCACGCCGTTGCGCCAGCAGATCCAGTATTTTATGCTTGGCGCGGGTGAGACGGCTCGGCCGAATATCTTCCGCATCCATGGAACGGGATACATCCAGCACCAGCAGTTGCACCGCCTCGGTGCGAAATACCGGTTGTGGCAAACGACTCCAGGTGGGACCGGCGAGCGCGATGCACGCGACGACCCAGGCCGTCCCCAGCATGAAGATCGGTGCCCGGCTGGCGCCACTCATGATCTTGCGGCTCAATTGCGGCAACAAATGACTGTCCACGACCCCCTGCCAACTGTGCTTGACACTGTGATGCTTGACCAGCACACGCAATAAATACAACACTACCGGCAGGGCCAACAACCACAGCGGGCGCAGCAAATGCCAGCTGTCATACCATGCCATCATGGCGCCGACACCTGATCTGCGCGCGCCCGACGAGTTGAACTGGACATCCGGCGCCCACGCCGGATTTGCCACAATGCCAGACTCGTGCTGCAGATAAACACCAGACCCAAAGGCCAGAAAAACAGTTCACGGATCGGACGAAACACCTGCTGGTCTTTTTCCACCGCCTCAATGCGATCGATTTCCTGATAAATCTGCCGCAACCCCTCGGTATTGCGCGCCCTGAAATATCTGCCACCGGTCATCGTGGCGATATTCTGCAATGCTTTTTCATCCAGATCCGCCGATGGATTGATGGTGCGTGGACCGAACAAGCGATTGATACCCTGAGTCGCAGCGAGCCGGCTGACATCGAGCACATCCGCGCCGATCCCCACAGTGTAGATCTTCAATCCCTCCTCCCGAGCGAGCTGTGCCGCCTGATCCGGCGATACCTCACCCGCGGTATTGGCGCCATCGGTCAGCAGAATCAGAATTTTGTCGGCATCCGGCTGGGTACGAAGTTTTTTTACGGTTAAGCCGATGGCGTCACCAATGGCGGTTTCCTTGCCCGCCAGGCCGATTTCCGCCTCACGCAACATATGCACAACGGTTTTTCGATCAAAAGTAAGCGGTGTTTGCAGATAGGCGCGTTTGCCGAAGAGGATCAATCCCAAACGGTCGCCAATGCGGCGTTCGATAAAATCGCCCGCCACCTCCTTTACCACATCCAGACGCATCACGGCTTTCCCGTGCAGGCTGAGATCCGGCATTTCCATACTTCCGGAAATATCAACCGCCAGCATCAGGTCGCGCCCCACCACCGGCAACGCCACCGGGTCGCCAAGCCATTGGGGACGCGCGCCGGCGCTCACCAGCAGCAACCACATCAGCAACACCAGTGCCAATCGTACCCGGTCGACGGTGCTGCGACTCGGCCCCGTAGCCACCGTTGCCACCTCGCGATAGAAAGGCACGCGTAACGCAAGACGCGCCTGATTGTGGGTACGCGGCAATAACATTACCACCAGTGGTAACGGTAACGCATAAAACATCCAGGCCCAGGCAAAATGCACTAGAGATTCTCCTGCAACCAGTTGCGCACCAGAGCGCCCAGCGCTTTGACATCGATATCCTGGGTGCGACGATACGGCGCCTCCACCAGACAGGCGCCCACGCCGTTGACGAATTCTTTATGGCTGTTTTCCCGATCCAGAAATTGCAACCAGCGCTCACCAGTCAGCGCCGCCACCTGCTGGCGCGTGTGCTGCACCATGGCGGCCCGTCGCAGTAGAATGGACACTCCCATCGCGTAACTTTGGCTGTCCCGGTTCTGAGCATAACTTTGTTGCAACCGGTAAAATTCGGACCATACCTGTTTGCGCACGGCGCGACGATGACGGTGGTGCACCCAGAAAAAAACAACTACCAGCAACCCCAGCAGCGCCACCGTCAATAGCCACCAGCCCGGCGCCAACGGCCAGAAAGAGACCGGCGCCGGCACATGTATGTCCTGCAACTGCTCCAGGGCGCCGTCAAGGTCGTTCACAAGGAACCTCCAAAAACCGCGCGCGAATGCAGAAACCGTCGCAACATTCCCGGGATATCCTCGTCGCTGGTGCGCACATGGGCGTAACTGATACCGAACTTTTTGCTGAGTTCCCGCATGTGCTGCTGATGCTCCTGGAAATGGCGGGTATGAAGCCGCTGCAAATTGTCACTGGCGCAATCCAGCATGTGAATGTCACGTCCGTCACTGATGGCATAGCTGCCCGGAGGCGGCAAGCGCTCCTCCAAAGGATCGCTGATGTGGACGAACACCACTTCGCAATGCTGACGCAGGCGCGCCACGTAGTTTTCCGTGTCGGCGCCAACGCCGCGAAAATCACTGAGTACGAATATCAAACTGCCGGGCTTGGCGACATGGCGCAGGCGCTGCAATGGCGCATGCAACGCGACGGAGGTCACGATATCGCTGACCGGCAGATGACTGGGATCGGTAACCGCGTTGATCAGCCTGATGACGCCCAACTTGCCGGATTCGGGCCGGGTTTCCTGATGTCGGTTACCGGAGAATATCAACGCCCCTACCCGGTCATGATTATCCATGGCGGACCAGGCCAATAATGTGGCGATGCGGGCGGCGAGCACCGATTTAAAACACACCCGGGTTCCGAAAAACATACCCGGACTGTAATCCACCGCGAGATAAACCGGTCGCTCCCGCTCCTCGCGGAACAGCTTTATGTGCGGCAATCCGGTACGGGCGGTGACTTTCCAGTCCATATGCCGAATGTCATCGCCGGCCTGATAATTGCGCACTTCCTCGAATTCCATGCCGCGCCCCTTGAATCGGGAGCGATACTGGCCGATGGCGGGGCCGGCGGCTTGCTGTTTGGGTGTCAGTTTCCACTTGCGCACCTGACTGCGCAGGCGCACCAGCTCCGATACCGTAGGCAATGCGTCGGCACTGTTCTGAAATATGGCGGATGATGATGGCTTTACTGGCATCGGTTCATTGCATAGCGCTGTCGGCGCCTCTAGGGCACAGCGATGCGCTGCAACAGTTGTTCTATGAAATCATCCACGGCGATGCCCTCGGCCTCGGCCTCAAAGGACAGCAGCACGCGATGTCGCAATACATCGTGCGCAATGGCATGGATGTCAGAAGGCGCCACGAAATCCTTGCCCTGCAACCAGGCATGAGCCTTGGCGCAACGATCCAGCGCAATCGTGCCACGGGGACTGGCACCGTAACTGACCCAGCGCGCAAGATCGTCGCCATAGCGCTTGGGATCACGTGTGCCCACCACCAGCTGTACGATGTACTCCTCCAGTGCCGGCGACACGAATACATTCAATACTTCCTCGCGCACCCGAAACACCGCGTCCTGGGAAATTCGTTGTCGTGCCTGAACGCTTGGCTGCAACCGTTGCCGGGCTTGCTGGCGGGCAAAATGTAGTATTTTCTGCTCATTCTGTGCCGAAGGATAATCGATGGTGACATGCATCAGAAAGCGGTCCAGCTGTGCTTCCGGTAAAGGATAAGTGCCTTCCTGCTCAATGGGATTCTGGGTGGCCATCACCAGAAACATGTCCGGTAATTTATAGGTGGTCGCGCCTACGGTGACTTGCCGCTCCCCCATGGCTTCCAACAGGGCCGACTGCACCTTGGCGGGCGCCCGGTTGATTTCATCGGCAAGAATAAAGTTGTGAAATATTGGTCCCTTTTGAAAGGTGAACGAACCCTCCTGAGGACGGTAGATATCCGTGCCGGTAATATCGCCGGGCAGCAGATCAGGGGTGAATTGGACACGATGAAAATCCCCCTCGAGTCCCGCGCTGAGTTCCTTGATGGCGGTGGTCTTGGCCAGACCCGGCGCGCCCTCCACCAACAAATGTCCATCGGCCAATAATGCAATCAGCATGCGTTCGATTAATTGCTCCTGGCCGATGATACTGCGAGCAATCTCCTGTTCCAGCGCTTTGATTTCTTGATTGTCCATGACGTATCTAGTTGACTCTAACGAATTTTAAGTGGGCCAAATCAAGGACATAAACTACCCAATGCTTACATGGAATGCAACAATCGGTGCGCCGTACAAATATTGGGCATGCCGTCCGGTTCATGGAATAATACGGCAATTTTTTATGATCGAGGTTCCCGTGGAGAAAATATTAATCGAGCACAATCCGGCACCGGCAAAACTGGAGGTGATGGGGGTATTCGACTGGCCCATCTGGACCAAGGAAGCATCAACCTTCCCGTGGACCTATGACAGCAGGGAAATTTGTTACATACTGGAGGGAGAGGTCACCGTCACGCCGGAAGGTGATGCGCCGGTTGTGCTTCAAGAAGGCGACTTGGTCATTTTCCCCAAGGGTATGCGGTGCACCTGGGAAATTCACCGGGATATCCGCAAGCATTACGACTTTACATAATGAGCGGGGCTCGGGCAGACACAATCTGGTCCTATTCAAGTGAATCAGCGCTGTGGTCGATATAAAGGGTGAGCAGTAGCGAGTATGCACGTATAAATTGGAGAACCGGCCGTGATCAGTTCTGTTCCGCCAATGATACTGAGGTTGGATATCAGCGGTAATCCGGTGGCCTGGACCCACTGGCAGGAAGCGATCTACCTCTACGCCCTTGAAAAAGTGGGTTGGACCATGGGCGCCTCGGAATTTCGTTTCTACGGAGGCGTTAATCGTCACACCGGCGAACGCTCCAGCATCGCCATCAACTCCATCATCGCAGTACACGGCTCCACCCGGCATTCCGCGTTTCTCACCGTCACCCCACCTCTGTCCAATCGGGAATTATTCCATCGGGATGCACATATGTGCATGTATTGCGGTTCCCAATTATCGGGCAAATTACTCACCCGGGATCACGTGGTGCCCATCCACCAGGGCGGGAGAGACACTTGGTCCAACCTCGTAACCGCCTGTCGTTCCTGCAATTCGCGCAAAGGCGGACGCACCCCGGAAGAAGCGAATATGCCGTTACTGGCAATTCCCTATGTGCCGAATTGGGCGGAGTATCTGGCCCTGACTAACCGGAAAATTCTGGTGGACCAGATGGACTTCCTGCGCTCACAATTTGCAAAGAACAGCCGATTACTGGCCAGAAACCCCAAGCTTGCTCAGGCCAACTGAACCACCCTCACGGATTTCCACGCTTGCCACTCAGACGGATTGTATTAGAAAGTTTAGTAAAATAATGCGATGGGTTAGCGCACCGACGATCTGAGCCTGTGGAGGACCAAAAACACGTCGTTCCCTAGACTGAGGAAGTCTAAAAGACGCCATCGTTATCCCATACTACCCGGCAAGAAATACCAACATGTGAACAAAGACGCAGCGTCTTTGCCAACCCCGTCACGACTCCCGTCGGGAACTGTGATTTCCATCCCATTCCTGACTACCGCACGTGCGTTAATGTATTTTAAACCATTAAAGCAAACCAGGTACACTATGAAACCCTATTCGATGAAACCGCGTGTGCTACTCGCCGAAAACAACCCGATCGATCATTTCATTATTTACAAAATGTTGACGCAACTGGGATGCACCGTGGACAGTGTGGAGAATGGCTTCCTGGTCATCGACGCGGTCCGTAACAATGACTATCACCTGGTCATTGCCAGCAAGGATCTGCCACTGCTGAATGGTCTGGAAGCCACGCGCATGCTGCGCCAGTTACCGGAAACACATGACCTTCCGGTGGTTATGCTGCTGGATGGCAAGAACTACGAGGACATCTTTCGCAGTAGAGACGCGGGCGTGAATGACTATGTCATCGCTCCAGTGGCCGGATACAAATTCCGGGAGATTTTTCAGGAATGGCTCGGCACACCCGTGACACCCGAGGAAGAACCGCGCATGGCCGTCAACGCCTGAGGCACCAGAACATCATCTTCAATGGGCGACATCCTGCAGCAGAAACGCCGCGGCTAATGTTTCCGACGCCCCTTGATCGAGTTGATTCGAATGCGCGCGCCGCACCAGCTCCAGCTCGTCGCTGAAAGTACTGTCAACAAAAGTCGCAATCGAACGAAGTTCCGACAGTGATAACCCAAGAATATTATCCTTCATAATGCGACGGGCGGCTTGATACAGAGGGTAGCTTTCCTCACCGCGACCAACATCGGTCATCACAATCCGACCGCTGTATTGCTGCATATATTCGTTGTCAAAAGTGGATTCCCGATGTACCGCCCGTTTCACCAACTTGATAATCTCCCGGCGCGCGCTATCCTGCTCCGCTTCCCAACGCGACAGAATAAAACGAATCCGATCCCATTCCCGGACCATGTCCTGGTTCGGGCCGGATGCCGGTGGTAGTTGGTACCCGAGCCGATGCATATTGTGGATCGCGGCAACGACACGCACCAGATCGAAACTCAGCTCCGTATTATAGTGGTCCGATTCCGCTGTTTCATAGACGAAAAACCAGGCGGATCCCAACAACATTACCAGAACAATCGCGACCAATACCGGATGCCGGCGCACGCTCCCTCCTCACCATCAAACTCCCACGCACCATGGGCTTAGTAACGAACCGCATTGTACATCAAGCATCACCATCGGCGTTAATAGCCGAGCCGAGAGCCTGGGTTTATGCCTGCCGTTGCGAAAATGTGTTAGTCGTCGCATAGATACCACGACTTCCCAAGCCCAATCTGCCGTATTTATGCTGTCATCATTCCCTGTTACACTGCCCCGATGAATGAAACACGCACACGGGAGTAACAATATGGTCACCTGGGTAGTTTATCTCGGTATCGGGCTCATTGCCGGCATTGGTATCGGCATATATCTCAGCCAACTCGGCATGTTACGTTCAAAAAAACAATTGGAACTGGAAGCAGAGCTGAATCAGGCGCGGGACACTATGCAGTTATATCAGCAGGATGTGGCTCGGCATTTCGTGCACACCTCCAGCTTGATCAACAATATGACCGAAAGTTACCGGGCGGTATTTGAGCACCTGTCAGACGGAGCCAAACAACTGTGCGGCAACGAATTCAGCCCCCACTTGCTGGACCTGCCACAAACCCGGAAACTGATACTGACCGAAGCATCGCAGGAACAGGCGGTTGCACCGGCACCCAGCGAGCACCCCGAGGATACCGCGGGCGCGCCGACACAAGACGCCACCCCGGCATCGGCATCGACACCCGCAACGGCAACTACACCGGCACCGGCACCGGCAGCGCCTACCACATCGGCAGCGAAAGCCGACGCCGGCACCGGCACCACCACAGCCAAGACCACCAAGACATCAACGCGCGCCTCCGTGACACCAAAACGTCAAGCGGCCGATATTGCCGAACAACGTCCTGCCCGCAGCGCCACGCTGACCGAGCCGGCGCCTATGGACTTCGCGGATGCCGCGCACATTGACGCCAACACCATCAAAACCGTCAGCGAGTCCCAGCAGCCTAATGACGAGCATGCGGACTTCATCGGCGAACAGGATGCGCCGCCCGCGCCGGGCAACGGCCCTAATCGCATTGTTCACTAACGTCTGCGCCGGAACCGATCAGCACCCGGTTAGTTCCGGACGCGCCGCTGCCGGTCAGTTGATGCCGGCGGCGCGCTGCTCCCGACGCACATAGGCGATGATATGCGCCACATCTTCGGATGTCACACCGGTTACCGGTGCCATATTGCCAAATTGCCAATGATGCGCGGCAACGCCGTTTCTTGCCGCGTGATAAAATGAAATGTCGCCATGATGGTTGGGCTCGTAGATTTTGTGTATCAGTGGCGGACCCTTGTCACTGGTGCCTAGCCCACCGGCGCCATGGCAGACACTGCAATACTGATTAAACAGAACCTCGCCCCGTGCGGCCACGCCATTAAAACCGGGTGGCGGCAACAGATTATTGCGGGCCATTTGACTGGAATCGGGTTTATTACACGCACCCAATGCGGACATCACGCCCAACGCAAGCACCAAGGCAATGTTCTTCTGCTTCATAGTTCACAAGCTCCTTGTTATTGATATGACTGCCGGCGCACCGCATCCACCACGGTGCGCGGCTGCGGAAATTATGAAAATTATTTTTTGCGGGGTTTTGCGATCCAGAACCACCACACCACAAACACCATCAACGCGACCGCCAACACATTCAGCACCATCATATCGTGTTACTCCGTGCCCGGTAAAAGCGTAATCGATTGGCATTGAATACCACGGTGACCGAAGACATGGCCATGGCCGCGCCGGCGATCACCGGGTTCAACAGCACCCCCATGAACGGATACAATACACCCGCGGCCACGGGGATCCCCAAAGTATTATATATAAAAGCGCCAAACAGATTTTGATGGATATTACGCACCGTGGCTCGGGAAATACCGATGGCATCCGCCACGCCATGCAGGGAACCGCGCATCAATGTGATCGCGGCGCTTTCTATCGCCACGTCGGTGCCGGTACCAATGGCAAAGCCCACATCGGCGCGCGCCAGGGCGGGTGCGTCGTTGATACCATCACCCACCATGCCGACCACGGCACCGCTGGCTTGTAGCTGCGCCACCACGTCCGCTTTATCTCCCGGCAATACTTCGGCGATGACTTGATCGATTGCCAACTGCCGTGCCACCGCCTCCGCGGTAGCGCGCACATCACCGGTAAGCAGTACCACTTTAAGGCCCATGCTCCGGAGATGGCCAATCGCAGCGCCGGCATCCGGCTTTACCGGGTCCGCCACTGCCACCAACCCCGCGAGCACGCCGTCAACCGCCAAATAGATGGGTGTCGCCGCCTGCGCGGTAAGTGCGGCCACGGTATCTTCAAAAACGGAAACATCGACTCGTTCGCGCTGCATCAGACGACGATTGCCAAAAAAAACCGCACGCCCCCCCACCTGCCCAGCGACACCGTGACCGGCAATCGCCATAAATCCCCTACTCTCGGGGGTACTGAAACCACGCTGCCGCGCCGCCTGTACCACTGCATCCGCCAAGGGGTGCTCGGAACCCATTTCCAAAGCTGCGGCGTTGCTCAACACCTGCTCTTCAGTCCACTCGGCTGCGGTTTCAATAGCGACAACCTGCGGCTTACCCGCGGTGACCGTACCGGTCTTATCGAGCACAATGGTGTCGAGATCCCCAGCCCGCTGCAGCGCTTCGCCATCACGAATCAGAATGCCGTATTCCGCCGCTTTGCCCACGCCAACCATAATCGAAATCGGTGTCGCCAGCCCGAGAGCGCAGGGGCAGGCAATGATTAAAACCGTCATGGTGGTGACCAACACATAACTGGCGCGAGGCTCTGGACCGAAATTCAGCCACACCATGAAGGTCAACAGAGCAATCAGCAATACCGTCGGCACGAATACCGCGGCAATGCGATCCGCGAGCCGGCCAATAGCCGGTTTGGAATTCTGCGCCTGGCGTACCATGTCGATAATTCTGGCCAAGGCGGTATCCTGACCGATGCGGGTCGCCTTATATAAAAAACTACCGACCTTGTTGATGGTGCCCCCGGTCACCGGATCGCCGATCTGCTTGGTCACCGGCATCGGTTCACCGGTGAGCATGGATTCATCTATCGTGGAATGTCCGTCGAGCACCACGCCATCGACGGGTATTTTTTCCCCGGGGCGCACCCGTACCGTGTCATCGAGACCCACTTGCTCGATGGCGACATCCAACTCCACCCCATTACGCACCACACGGGCGGATTTCGCCTGCAAACCGATAAGCCGTTTTATGGCTTCAGAGGTTTTGCCGCGCGCGCGCATTTCCAGAGCTGACCCGAAATTGATTAAGGCAATGATGATGGCCGCGGCTTCAAAATATACATGCTGCGATTGCACCGGCACCAGATCGGGGACCAATAGAATCACCGTGGAATATACCCAGGCGGTACCGGTGCCCAAAGCAATCAAGGTATCCATATTCGCGTTGTGATTGCGAAAGGACTTCCAGGCACCCCTGAAAAATTGTCCGCCGGAATAATACAGGACGAACAGGCTGGCGACGCACACCAGAAACCAGAAACTCCTGCCACCACCACTCAACACCGGCATGGCACCAAACACCCCCATGACAAACAGTGGTGCGCCGACAAAAGCCGCCGCGCCACTCTTGCGCAGCAAGGCCCGATAGTAGGCCATCTCTTCCGCTTCTTTCTGCGCCTCATCGGCGGCACTTTTTAATTCAGCTGCGTCGTAACCGGCATCACGCACCGCCTTCACCAGCGCTTCAACATCCGCGGCAGCCACCACATCAGCGGTGTGTTCCGCAAAATTGACCGTCGCACTTTGCACGCCCGGCACGGACCGCAATGCGTCTTCCACCGTCGCCACGCAACCGGCGCAGCTCATGCCGCCTATGGAAAACCGGACATTGGTACTGGTATGCGCATCCACAGCGTCAGGTCCGGGGATTCAAGCGCTATTAACCACTGCGGGGTATCCCGCCTGGGTTAATGCTGCGCACACTGCCTGGGGATCTACGGCGCCCTTCACCAGGGCGCTACCGGCCTTAAGATCGAATTCCGCGGCCTCGAATCCCGGGAGAGACTGGAGCGCCTCATTGGCGCGGGTAACACAACCACCACATTTCATGCCTTGTACATGGAATCGGGTTTCCGTTGACATGGACCATACCTCCACATTTGCCTCATTAACAACAATCGTCAGGAATTCAAGACCGTTATGGCCAGATAATACATCTTGGGATTAACTCACAAGTCAAGGCACGGTTGCTGTCTTTGATATAAAATTGAAGATGTGCAGCAGCGCACAATATCTTGTAGGCGGTGCTAGCAAAATTTAGCAGAACCCGTTACTTTGTGGCCGATGCCGGCGCCCGCGCGAACCTGGGAAAACACCAAGAAAAATGCGTAACTTATTGTTTAATATTAAATATTATTGGAGCCTGGAGCATCGGAACCGGGTGCTCGGCATGGGCGCGGCGATCCTGTTCGTGGGTGCCGCCGGAATGGTCATTTCTAAAGTCATTCAGGAAAATAACGTACAAAAAGAACTAGATTGCCTTGCGCGTAACATCTACCACGAAGCCCGAGGCGAATCCGAGGCGGGCCAGCTCGCAGTCGGCATGGTGACCATGAACCGGGTACGCTCGGACGCATACCCCAACGGCGTATGTAAAGTAGTGTACCAATGGGTGTGGGATGATAAAAAACTACGCAATGTCAGCGCCTTCTCCTGGACTACCCAAACCGTTGATCTCGCGCCCCAGCAAGACGCCTGGCGCAGCGCCGTGAACATCGCCCGTCAGGTGTATTTCGGGGATGCCACCGACAATCTGGACAATGCACTGTTTTATCATGCGGATTATGTGCGGCCATATTGGGCGGCCAAGAAAGTGCGCGTGCGCAAAATCGGGCGGCATATATTTTATAAATAAGTAAACGCTGTATCTGTGATACCGGGGGTATCGTTGCAAATTTCCCACGGACATGGATATAAAGATGCGGCGCCAGACAGGCGCCGCGCTATTGTTAGTCGCCTGCCGCCACGCCCAGCAATCCTGAAAGCATGCTGCCGAACAAGGGAATGCATTGCACATGCTCCAATTGTTCGTTGTGGGTTGCGGTTTGAATGACATAAATACGCACCAGCTTCACCAGATTCTCATGCCATTGCTGGATGATTTCCGCGCTGCTGGTGGCTATCGCCTGAAAAGTCTCGATTGCCTCTACCAGACGATTGATGCGCTCTTCCTCCGGAAACTGGTGATAAAATCCACGCACCGCGGTAACGCCAAGTTCGCGAAAATCCAAAGTAACGCCTTCCGCTTTAAGCTCGCTATGCATGCCGGCCAGCAGAAACAAACCATAAGCGACCACGAGATTGATATCTTCCGGCACCGCTTGGGGGTCGACCTGACGCCGACGTCCGATATTATTCAACGATGCATAGGTGATGTGATGTACCGCATTGATTGCTGCAGCTGCCGCCTGATCCAAAGACGCCTCCCCGGCGGCAATGTATTGCAATAAAGCGGCGTCTTCCACTGCTTCGTTTTCCAGCGCCCAGGCGTGACCACAGGCTAGCAACGCCCGGACAAAGGGCTTGCCCTGTAGATTAAAGGACTGCTCAGGCATAGGGGATGGAGACTGACCGGCTTGGGGTGGAGTCATTGTGTACCTTCCTTAAATTCATTCGTGTCAGGACCACCCATCAATTTTCGGCCAGGGCAGCCACAGCTGGGGCTGGGCGTCGCAGAGGTCCTGGCGGCATGCGACTTTTTGTTGCGCACCAAGCACGCAATACGGAACACTCGTGCGGCGCGCTACACCGGCGTACATCAACCGTTACCCGCACCCGGTGAAGTCTCAGTATAGACTATTTGGGGTTAAACGCGAATTAACGTGAGACAAATACGGTTTTTAACGCCGTTATTACCCTTTAATCGACTCTATTAGGTGGCAAACTGTATGGCCATCCGGCATGCGATTTGGCATGGCCTCCCATACCTCCAATGCATCCTCCATACGTTTCTGCAATGACACCAACTCCGCCACCTGTCGCCGGGTCTCCTCGATCCGTTGCGTAATAATCTCTCTGACCTTCGGACACGGCGACGAACCCCGGCCCGCATCATCGAGAATTCCACGAATTTCCGTTAGCGTAAAACCCAGACGCTTGGCTTGACGGATAAAGTGCAATCGATGCACATCCTGGGCCACGAATTGCTTATAGCCATTGGCCTGGCGGCCGACTGGCTTGATCAAGCCGATTCGTGCGTAGTAGCGTACCGTATCAGAAGGTAAGCGGGACGCGCGCGCCAATTCGTGAACGGTGAGACTCATGGTCGTCTCACAGCGCGTCGCGCACCTTCATCAGTTTAGCCCGGACCTCCATGCCGACACGGGTAATCTCGGCCTTATCGACCAGACCCAATACCGCGGCGGGATCCATAAAACCGACATTGATGGACCCATCCGGCTCTTCGCGCACCACCACATTACAAGGCAACAGCAGACCGATGTCAGGTTCAGCATCGAGCGCTTGATGGGCATATGAAGGATTGCAGGCGCCCAGAATTCGGTAGGGGCGGCGGTCGATATTCAACTTTTTCTTCAGGGTCGCTTGCACATCGATTTCCGTCAGCACGCCAAAACCTTCGGTTTGCAAGGCAGCGGTGACTTTTGCTACGGCGTCCGCCATTGAACAATTCAGAGTCTTACTGAATCCGTACATATCTCCTCCTTCAATATCGCATCGAGTTACCGATTTTCACCACGGGCCTGGCTTTCGATTTCATACCACACCGCGTAGACTTCGTCGGACCACAGGGTTTGCAACCAGGCGACAATCGCCCGAGACTGGGATTCGGACAACTTGCCGCGCCATGCCGGCATATTGCCATCCCCCATACTGCCGTCCAGAATTACTTCCAGCAATACCTCTGTGGGGTGATGCCAAGCATGGCCGGTCCCGTTGAGCGGCGGCGGCGGGTACTTTCCGTCCGGCCCGGTACGCCGCCAATTCTCCGTGCCTTGAGCCTTGTCGCCATGACAGACGGCGCAATGGGCGGTATAAAGCGCCGCGCCCTGCGCGACCTGTTCGGCATTGACTACGCGTTTCGCCGGACCGGATATAATAGCGCCATCCCCTTCAGGGCCGGCCACTTGCCCGCAACCGGCAAGCGCCAGCACCGTCAGTGCCAGCCACCACCTTTTGCGACAACGCGCGCCAGCCCTAATGGGCGTGTGGGTGGCTATCGTCATCATGATGATGATCCGAAGTATTGGCCGGTGCCACCGCGGCATCGGTTGCCGCCGGCATGGCACTGCCATCGGTGTGCATGGGCGCAGCGCCTCCCTCGTTTTCGTGATGATGCTCATCATCATGGTGTTGTTCTTGGACGGTTGGTTCAGCGGCATCATGACTGTGACTGTCCGCGTGGTGATCATCCGACATGGCGGGCGTGCCTCCTCCATCGTCATCAGTATGATCGTGATTATGCGCATCACCATGATCGTGAGCATGCCCCTCACCCTCACTTTTGGGTAACGACATCACACCCAGACCGTGGCGATAGACCAACTCGCCGCCGCGCCACGCCGTGGACGCCAATACCAGGAACGCGATGATCAGCAGCCCGAGGAAAGCCGGATGTGGCGCCTTATTTTTACGAAACTGAACCAGCGCCCAGATCCCGGTGAGCACATACAATAGAAAAGTCGCCAGCGCCCAGTTGCGATGCAGCGTCATGGCTACATGTGAAGGCGTATCGTGATCAACGGTATTGTATGCATAGATGCCGCTGGCCACGGTCAGCAGACTGAACACCATACCCGCCCATAAAGTCCAGTTGGCCACAGTCAGCCATTGTTCCTGAAACCTGCCTTTAACCGCAACCGCCATCACATAAAATCCGGCGGCAATGGGCAACAATGCCACGGTAAAATGCACGAGCAGGGGATGCCAGTTAGGAATTATCTCCATCGTAAAATTCACCTTTAGGGAAGGGGTTACAATACCGCACTATACCGCATTTACTGATTGTGAAAAATGGCAAATACCTTGGCCCTTAGCGCATCGCCCGGATAGAGCACCGCTCAAGTCACCAGGCACTGGACTGCATAGCAAAATCGTGGGCTCATCTTGTATGCGCCGCATTCATCTCAATTATTTACTAGGCAAATGGATTACTGGGTTTACCCCCTAATCCCGGCTCGCCATAGCCTGGCGCATCATCGAAGCCTGAAGGCTTGCCACTCGGAGCTGGCTGTCGACCTTGGGCCCAGGGATCGTGCTGGGGCTCCATCACCCGCAGCGAGCGGCCACGCCACAACATATACAGCACGGGTATCAAAACCATGGAGACCAAAGGCGCTGTTATCATACCTCCAAGCATCGGTGCCGCAATCCGGCGCATCACTTCGGAGCCGGTGCCACTGCCCAGCATAATGGGCAGCAATCCGGCAATCACCACCGCGGCGGTCATGGCCATGGGACGCACACGCATCACCGCACCTTCGATAACGGTGGCATGCAGCTCCCGCATATTCTTCGGATTTCTCTCATAATAAGCCTGATCCAGATACACCAGCATCACCACCCCGAATTCCGCCGCCACCCCCACCAGCGCGATAAATCCCACACCCACCGCGACCGACAAGTTGTAATCCAGCATGTAGATCAGCCACAACCCTCCCACCAGGGACAATGGTACCGCCCCCATCACCATCAGCGATTCGATGAAGTTCCTGAAGTTGAAATACAACAATAACAGGATAATGGCGAGCGTCAGTGGCACCACATAGGTCAGGCGCGCCTTTGCGCGCATCATGTATTCGTATTGGCCGGACCAGGAGATAGAATATCCCGGCGGCAAATTGAGCTTCTCTTCCACCACCGCCTGGGCCGTAGCGACGTAGGAACCCAGATCAATCTCCGGCATCAGGTCCACAAACACCCAACCGATGCGCCGGGCGTTTTCACTTTTGATCATACCCGGACCATCGACAATTTGAACGCGCGCGACTTCTTCCAGGGGAATGTGGGCGCCCATCGGCGTCACTATGGGAAGTTGCCGCAAACGCGTGATGGAATCGCGCACGTCCCGGGGATAGCGCACATTGACCGGGTAACGTTCCAGACCTTCCACGGTTTCCGTCACGTTCATGCCACCCACGGCCTTACTGATGATTTCCTGCACATCCATGATATTCAAACCATAACGTGCGGCATTGGCCCGATTGATATCGACATCGATATAGCGACCACCGGCGACACGTTCGGAAAAAGCGGACAGGGTACCCGGCACTTCCTTCACGATATTTTCGATATCCTGCCCGACCTTTTGAATCTGCGCCAGATCCGGCCCGGAAATCTTTACCCCGACCGGCGTTTTCACCCCGGTGGAAATCATATCGATACGGGTTTTAATGGGCATAACCCAGGCATTGGTCAAACCGGGAATTTTCACCGCATTATTTAATTCTTTCTTGAGTTTATCCATGGTCATGCCGGTACGCCACTGGTCCTGGGGCTTGAGCTGGATCGTGGTCTCGATCATGGTCAACGGCGCTGGATCCGTGGCTGTTTCCGCCCGACCGACTTTACCAAACACGGTGTGCACTTCGGGAATCGCGCGAATCAATCGATCGGTTATTTGCAGCAATTCACCGGCCTTACCCACGGACACGCCGGTAAAAGTGGTTGGCATGTAAAGCAGATCGCCCTCGTTCAGCTCCGGCATGAACTCCGAACCAAGCTTGTTCCAGGGCACGATCATACTGGAAATCAACAACAGCGAGCCAATGATAGTCATGGCCGGCCGGCGCAACACGAACTCAATTACCGGCATATACACCGCCACCAGAAACCGACGCAACGGATTTTTGTGCTCGGGCATGATGTGGCCGCGAATAAAATAACCCATCAACACCGGCATCAGGGTAATGGACAATCCCGCCGCCGTTGCCATGGCATAGGTCTTGGTGAACGCCAACGGGCTGAACAGTTTACCTTCCTGGGCCTCCAGGGAAAACACCGGCAAAAAACTCAGGGTGATGATCAGCAGAGAAAAAAACAGGGCCGGGCCCACTTCCACGGCGGCGCGCCCCATGATGATCCAGCGGTTCTTGTCGGTGACCTGTTCCTTTTCCAGATGTTTATGCGCGTTTTCGATCATCACGATCGCCGCGTCCACCATCGCGCCGATGGCGATGGCGATACCGCCCAGAGACATGATATTAGCGTTGATCCCCTGGGACTTCATGATGATGAAGGCGATGACAATACCCAACGGCAGGATAATGATGGCGATAAATGCGGAACGCAGATGAAACAGAAACACCATGCACACGATCGCCACCACCACGAACTCCTCCATCAGCTTGTCACGCAAGGTGCTGACAGAGCGCTTGATAAGTGATGAGCGATCATAGGTTTCCACCAGCTCCACGCCCTGGGGCAAACCTTTCTTCAGTTGATCCAGTTTGATTTTGATATTGTCGATAGTGGTTAAAGCGTTTTCTCCCCAACGCATGACGATGATGCCGCCGACTACCTCGCCCAGACCGTCCAGTTCGGCGACGCCCCGACGCATCTGTGGACCAATACGAATATGGGCCACTTCCCCCAACAACACCGGCGTGCCGTTATCATTCATGCCCACCGGAATCTGTTCCAGATCCTTGATACCCTTGATATAACCTCGGGAGCGGATCATGTATTCCGCCTCCGCCTGTTCGATCACCGAACCGCCGACCTCCTGATTGGCCATCTGAATGGCCGATCGCACCTTGCCGACCGGAATATTAAACGCCCGCAACTGATCCGGATCGATAACCACCTGATACTGCTTCACCATGCCGCCTACCGTGGCGACCTCCGACACTCCGGGCACGGTCTGCAATTCATATTTCAGAAACCAGTCCTGCAGGCTGCGCAACTGAGACAGGTCATGTTGTCCGGTGCGATCCACCAAGGCGTATTCATACACCCAACCGACGCCGGTGGCATCGGGCCCCAGTTCCACTCGCGCCGTCGGCGGCAAGCGTGCGGACACCTGATTCATGTATTCCAGCACCCGTGAACGGGCCCAGTAGATATCGGTACCATCCTTGAAGATTACGTAAACATAGGAATCGCCGAAAAATGAGAAACCACGCACCGCCACGGTACCCGGCACCGCCAACATGGCGGTGGTAATGGGATAAGTAACCTGGTCTTCCACCACTTCCGGCGCCTGACCGGGAAATCGTGTCTTGATGATGACTTGCAGATCCGACAGATCGGGTATCGCGTCCAGAGGAGTGGTAACAATGGAATAGACCCCGATCCCCGACAGCACCAGGGTGAGTATCAACACCAACGGTCGATTAACAATAGACCAACGGATAATTTGTGCAATCATAGACAACCCACTCGCTGCGGAATAACAACACTCACCACCGCCGGCGTGGCATGGCGCGTGATTCCATTTCTCAGTTATTTATCTAACGTCCACCCCTAAACAACCAATCTCGCCAAGACGCTAAATTCGCAAAGGAACGAGAAATTCATTCATATGCGCCGCTGTGCGCGAAATTTTGAGCATACGGACAACCGTTATTTGGCGCCCATGCGCATCAGACTGGCGCGCAGGCTGCTTTCCGAGTCGATCAGAAACTGACTCGACACCACCACCTCCTCACCCTCCTGTAACCCGGCGAGAATTTCCACATGCGAATCGGTTTCGATACCGGTATTGACCGACACCGGTTTGAAGCGGCCCTCGCCCAAGGCGACGATCACCCGGTCATTATTGCCGGTGCGAATCAACGCCTCCCGCGGTATGGCCAGGGTCTTTTTCTTGGGCTTGGCATAGACCTGTACGTCGGCATACATATTGGGCTTGAGCCGTTCCTCCACATTATCGAACAGCAGACGCACTTGCAGGCTGCGTGTTTTCTTGTCCAGGCTCGGATAGATAAAATCAACCATGCCCTCCCACGACTTCTCCGGATAAAAAGGCAAACTCGCCGTCGCCCGGTTGTTTACCTGCACCCAATCCGCCTGGCGCTCAAACACATTGGCCACCAACCAGACTTTGGAAATGTCACTGAGCGTAATCACCGGCTTGGACGGTGGCACAAAACTGCCCTCGCGCATATGCACGGTCTGCACGATACCCGATTGAGGCGCATATACTTTAACGTATTGCTCGGCGATATGCGTCTGTT
>JAHECY010000143.1 GCA_024641505.1 Gammaproteobacteria bacterium | reverse complement strand
CGGCACCTCCACCGTGGTGGGGGTGCTGGTGGAGGTGCCGGTGATGTTGCTGGCGGTGTACGCCGTCAATCAAACCAGCGCCTGGTATGAGCGTCGCGCAGGGGTGTTGTCATACGCGCAATGCTGCCCCACGGACACTGACGCGCGGACTTAGCGCTGACGCGCGCCATCGGTGCCGTCCCGGTCGCACCTTGGATCACGGCGCCCGGCTCTGCTTGCTCGTACAACGGCGTTGGACTGGTGACGAAATTATTAGCTTGTCGTATCCCGCATTATATTAGCCTCTCCCTGTATTCATCGCTTGATTTCCTGTTGTCATCATTATAATTTCGGTAAGGATTTCCGCCGCGCAAATGGTCATGTATGCGCCGGTGTTCTGTCATCATGTTTTCACAAATGGCTTCTATTATAACGATGCAACCCCTGCTGTCACATCATCATAGGAGCTTCCATGAACAATATCAGAATGCTTGGCATAAGCATCGTGCTTGGGCTGGCGATCGGCGTGTTATCGATCGCCGCCATCGCTGATCAAACCGAGGAATTTTCCTTCGCCCTGTGGGGTGATATGCCGTATGCGAAAAACGGCGATGACATCAAGCTGGCGGCGCTCACCACAGACATCAACGACAGCCGGGTGAAGTTCTCGATTTTCGACGGTGACATCAAAGATGGCAGCTCGCTGTGCGATGACGGCCAGTACACCGGAGCCATCGAGCGCTTTAACGCCTTCAAGGCACCGGTAATTTATGTGCCCGGTGACAATGAGTGGACCGATTGCCATCGCACCAATAACGGCGGCTACAACAATCTCGAACGACTCGCGCACCTGCGCGCCGTCATGTTTAATGGCGCGGAAAGTTTCGGGCGGCGTACTCTGGAGCTGGAGCATCAAGGTCCGCTTGGCGGCGCCTATGCGGAAAATGTGCGCTGGATTTACGGCGATGTGGTATTCGTGGGACTTAACGTGCCTGGCAGTAATAATAATAAAGTCAATGGTGACGCGGAGTGCACGAAAAAAAGTGCCCGCAGTCTGCAGGACTGCGCCGACGATAATGCGGAATTCCTGGCGCGTGACGCGGCGAATATCGCCTTTTTAAAGGAAAGCTTCCAAAACGCCAAGGATGCGCAAAATATCGGCCTGGTAGTCACGATCCAGGCCGATCCCGGCTTTGATCTACCGGAAACCGAAGATGTCAATGAACGCACCCAACCGGGATTCGACGGGTATAACGATTTCCTGACGGCGCTGATCACGGAAACGAGAAATTTTAAGGGTCAGGTGGTGCTGGTACACGGTGACACCCACTTTTTCAAATTAGACAAGCCATTGCTGGACCAGGCGAAACTGATCAAGAATTTTACGCGTCTGGAAACCTTCGGCAGTCCGAATGCGCATTGGGTCAAAGTTACCGTCAACCATCGCAATCCCAATGTTTTCAGTTTTGAACCGATGATCATCGGTAGCGGCGAGTAGCGCTGCGTAGCAACCCGTCGTCAGGCGACACGGCCGCGGCACGCGTCAGGCACGCGGCCGGTGTAGCTGCTGGCGGACAGACCTGCGATGTCATGCGCGCGGTGGCGGCCGTGCATGCTCCGGTAATCAGTCTACCGGGCCTTTGGGCTATCCCTGCCTTCGGAAAATTTAGGGAGGTCGTCGTGCAGTTCAACCCAGGCGGCTTTTGAATCAATATACACATGAGCGTCGGGTCTTGATGCTATGTCAGTGTCGAGCGTTCCCAGGGCAAATTCGACGAATTCACCACTGTTTTGAGCAGGAGAAAAAGTCAGGCTGGAACCGCAGTTTTCACAAAATTGGCGGGTAGTGCCATTGTCGGCAGTGTAACTTTTTAAATGTTCAGCGCCGGAAATCCAGCGAAAGTCTTCCGATTTCGCTTCACCATAAGTCGCAAATGCAGCGCCATGAAATTTCCTGCACATGGAACAATGGCAGTGCGCCATTTTCGGTTCAATGGCGTCAACCTCATAACGAATAGCACCGCACAAGCATTTCCCGGTATAAGGTCGCATATTCGGATCAGCCAGATTCAGTCCTTTGTGGGTAGCGGGTAGTGCACCATAAATAGCGCTAACAACAATAGATTAGCAATATTCCGTGGGTGCAACAAGCCGCGCATCGCTGTTTACTGAAGATGTCGCAAAACACACCCATACCGCATTTCACGCCTGCGGTACCCTCACCGACACATAAAGCTGGTGGGAAATCCTAAACGGAGCTACTGAGTAGGGTGCGTATTACGCACCGCTCTTGCTCTTGTTGTGGGTTTTTTTAAGATCTAACACAGGTGCGTAATACGCACCCTACCATCAGTGCCGTGGCATGATTCGCAGGGGCGTTCTACACAGTCTCGCACCTTAGGTATGCAACTGCATTTTCTATCCATTTCCACAAATAAACATATTGCGTATTGAATGTGTGCCCAGCGGTTTTCGACGGTGACCGGCCGGCTTGTGTCCCACTCTTTCCTGTTGCGATATAGTTACAGGTACTTGTCTGACTATTCATTGCCCAAGCGGCCCGGATATGACCGATCTGATACTTTCATTGCTGGTGTGGATCGGTGGCCAAACGCACTACACCATTCCCGTGGCGTTGCCGAATCTCGTCATGACGGAACCGTCGAATATCTGTAATAATTGAGGCGTGAGCGCGCCGTGCCTTGGGATGATTCCCAACCGCGATGCCGATGGACACCGGCACCCGCGCTGACTTCATCGCGGCTCGGGGCGTAACCTACCGCCGGCGATTAGTGCGTCTGCAGATTCATCAACCCGATGCGCGGATGCGTCAACTCGTCTTGTAAGATCACATGCAACGCCAGCACCTCCTGGACGATGTCAGCACGACAACTCATGCCGGTATCCAATTGAAAGAGAGCCTGCCAATGCTGATGGTTGACGTAGACCACGTTCGGACGTACACCGTGCCGGATCGCGTATGCGTCCGCCTGCCTCTGGATATAACGCAACATGTTGCTGCCTCCCTATCGGAAATTCATCACTTGTTCGTGTTCGTCGGCGCATGCGCTGTTACGGCTTAAGCTTGCAACCAGAAAGTTAGTGCTGCTCACTAACAGCCGCTTGAACATTCCGGTCCTGAAAATTAACCGCAATTTTTCCCCAAAGAATTGAGTCATCGATTCCTCCTTGCTGGCTGGTCTCACCGTGGCGATTACAGCATGTCGATGTGACAAAAGAATGAACGATTCCGCCGCGCCCGGGGCAGGGGTCACTGCAACCGTGCGATACCTAATGATTTATGCGCATGATTTAATAACGTGGTGCAGTTAGTGGTAGGGTATTTACCCATTATCACTTATGCCATGAACGTCAGTGTCGATGCCCGTGGGTATTTCCGGGTCAATGGATGTCTCTGATGGCGGGGCGATGGCGTTATTAATGGTCGGTAATGGATCATAAAGGCGAGGGCTTAAATACATGAATGAATAGATCAACATTGGCCGATTCCCAGCCCTGAAGGCACTCCACGGCCCGGGTGAGTACCTGGTGGAGCGCATGGTCCGCACACATAATGGAACGGTACAAAACTACGGGGCCATATAAACATTTGGTGCGTATCCCGGAATCTGATACCCGTTGCGCTTGCTCCAGTGCGGCTTATCCGCGCGTGGCATGCTGTGTCCGCCCCCATATATGGTTTTGTTCATAGGCTGCTATTGTTGGTATGCTTTGGATCATATTAGAATAATAGCTGGGCAGCCGCGGGCACCGCGGTATGAAGGGAAGATGGGTAGCTGTGAAAAACAAGAATATTGATGGGAGCCGTTTTGGCGCCGCGAATATTAATGTTCGGGGCCGCAATTGGCATATCACCCAGGCGCTGGCGCCAATCGACAAAGAACAATGGCATGGCCTGTTTGTCGCCGCGCAGAATGATCATCTGGTGGAAACCGGGTTGTCGGTGCCGCAGTTGCATCAAATCGAAGTGCGTCATGCACGATCCAATATTGTTTCCTTCCCGAGTCGCACCCTCAAGATATTGAGCTGGAATTTGCGGCAAGGCGCGCGGCTCGATGACTTGTGGACGATCGCGCACTTTCGCGAAGCCGATATTCTGTTGCTCAATGAAGTCGACATGGGCATGGCGCGCAGTGGCAACCGGCATATCGCCCGGGAAATCGCCGAGCACTTGGGTTTCAGCTATGCCTACGCGGTGGACTATCTCGAAGACACCATCGGCTCTCGTCAGCAGCGCCGCGTATGTCGGGGTCAGGTCAATGATTATGGATTTTCCGGCAAGGCGATTATCTCCCGTTATCCACTGAGTAACGTGCGTGGCTTGCGCTTGCCTGAAATGTATTCCACCTTGCGCGCCAGCCGCCGCCGCATCGGTTCATCCGTGGTGCTGATGGCGGACGTGCGTACTTCGCGGGGCGCCATGACGGTCGCCGTGGTGCAGTTGTCCGGTCGCGGCAATCCCCAGTTCCGACGTTTGCAGATGAGCGTATTGATGGAACGCTTGCCGCTGTTGCAGCCGTGTCTGATTGGCGGCGACTTCAACACCCACACCCTGGACGGTTACCGTTTCTGGTCCCTGGGTAAGGCGCCGCTGCGCTTGTTGCGGGACACCCAGCGCTTCAGTGCTCCCCAGCGTTACGAACCGCTGTTCAAGTACATGATGGAGTCCGGGTTTCGCTTCAGTTATTTCAACGAGCGCAAATCCACCTGGCACGCCCCTTATCTGGGCGCTATGCTCAATGCCCGGCTGGACTGGTTTTGCGGCAGCAGCCTGATTCCCCTGCATAGCGAAAATGTTCCCGCCCTGGACGAAAACGGGCGCCGCATCATCGATCGGGACGGGATTTGGCTGGAATGCCGGCCCTGAGATCAGCCTGCTGCGTTGACCTTTTTTCATCTTGACCGCATGACAAGATTGCCGCCGGTTCACGATCAAACGATTGTAGTTTGGTGTAAATTTTAACAACATCGAAACAATAGTGTGACGGTGTTTGCATTTTTCCTGATGCAGTCAGTCTGACTGCGCCGGTGCCGGTGTCGGTTCCCGACAGCCGCGCATCCTGTCTCTTTCTTCCCCCATTAAAGCCTGGTCCGCGGCGGCCGAAAACGGTAATAAGACCAATAGGGTTTGCGCAATGCGCCACGGTCTTTGGGGCATGGCTTTCTTATGTTATAACTTAGAGAAAGCAGAACGTGACGGAGGCTACCATGTCTGATTTACGGGCTGAACAAGCGATACTTGCGCACAGTGATGTGCGGGAGTACTTCCAGGCTTCCGTCAGTGAAGCCATCAATCGCCAGGGTTTGGATGTCGCCGTGGAGACGTCGTATTACCTGGTAAACCTGCTAACCAACTTCATGCGCACAGAGCATCTGTTCGAGGCGACGCCCGATGGCCTGCAATTCAAACCCCTCGCCCATATGTACAGCGATGCGCTGGCCACGCCCAACGCTTTGGACCGTTGCCGAATTCTGCGCCGCATGGGTGATCTGGCCTTATTCGTGGCGGGCGTGTTCTCCTACAGTTTGAGCCGTAAACTGGTGGACGTGGATTATTATATCGCCATGGGCGGCAACGCCTACGCCTACCTTTCCGCGCCGCGCGGGGAAAGCGGCATCAACGCCACCTATCGTGATATCTTCGCGGAACTGTCGCGCAAATTTACCGACTGCGTCGATGTGCTGGCGCTGGTCAATGAGCAGGGCACCAGCGATTCGGATCGCGACATCCTGCGCTTGTACGAAACCTGGGTACGTACCGGCAGCAAGCGCGCGGAACGCAAGTTACGCAGCCTTGGCATCGAGCCCTGCGCCAATCTCAACGCCAGTTTCGATACCTGACGCGCGCCGGGTGGGAGTAACCTATGCTGCTCACACAACTTCAACAATGTCTCCAGGAAATTTATGAGCTCGATATCGGGCATGATATCAATCAATTCGTGTGCACCGATCGGGCGTTGATCGCGTTATTGGACGCCTCGGTTAACGCGCGCGATATTCCAGAGAAATTGCTGTTACGCCAGGAAGGCGACACTGTCGATGTTACCCTGTACCTGGATGCGGCCTTGCTCAGTCATCTGGCGGTGCACGATCCGGTGCAATACCTGCACGCGGGCAATCTTGCCCAGTATTGGATTACCCTTGAAGGCATCAGCCATTTCATCTATTTCGCATGGAACAGCCACTATGACCGGCCGGTATCCCTGTTCGAAATGGAGCTGCAGGCGGAAGTCGATAAATACATTACCAGTTTGTTCTGGTTGACCAGCCAGCACAAAGCCATCGATACCCTGCATGCCAGCTTGTTCGCGGATGTCCAGTTTGACGCGCAGTTGTCGCCGGGGGAGCACGAGCGCTATCGCCTGGCCAATGAATATGCCGCTTGGTACTGCGCCTGGCTGCAGCGCACCTACATCGAGCGCGGACAGAGCCGCGCCATTACCAATGAAGTGCGACGCTTTTATCGCCTGCCCCATACCCGCAAGACCCGGTACATCGACGCGCTCCAGGCGTAGTTCCCCACGCATTTTCCTCTCTAAACGCTTCCTGTGTTTGGTGGTTAGTTTCCCGGCACTTGTTTTTTTCTTGGCTCACTCCTGACATCATGTTGTCAGGAGGTCGGGACTATAGTGTATCTCGTCACCGGCCAGTCATGTCAGGAAGCGACGGAGAGAAATATGGCACGTCAAGCCAACAATTCCAGATCCAGGATAGATTCCCGTGATGGTGCCCGGGGCGTCGTCTGATGCGCCGCGCCGACCGGTTGTTTGACATTATCCAGTTGCTGCGCACTCGGCGCTTGACCACGGCACGGTGGCTGGCGGAGCGCCTCGAAGTCTCGGAGCGCACGATTTACCGGGACATCCAGGACTTGATCGCCGGCGGTGTGCCCATTGATGGCGAAGCCGGTGTCGGTTATATCCTGCGCCAGGGCTACGATTTACCGCCGCTCATGTTCAATGCCGAGGAGTTGACCGCGCTGGTGCTGGGTGCGCGTATGGTGGTTTCCCAGGGCGATCGGGAGCTGGCGCGGGCGGCGCAGCAAGTGTTGAGCAAAGTGGCCACGGTGTTGCCGGACAGCCTGCAAGGCAATCTCGAACAAGTGCACCTTTATTCACCGATGATGAATGATTGGCGGGGCGATACCCTGAATGCGCTGCGCTGCGCCATTCGTGACCAACGCAAAGTAAGTTTTGCCTATACCCGCGAAGATGGCCTGCAGTCCAGACGGCGCGTGCGGCCGTTGGGGTTGTTCTATTGGGGCGCGGTGTGGACGCTTGGCACCTGGTGCGAGCTGCGGGAATCGTTGCGCAACTTTCGCATCGACCGCATCGTGGATCTGGTGACGTTGGATGAAGCGTTCAGCGCCGAGCCCGGTAAAACCCTCGATGACTTGCTGGTCCAGGAACGTCAACAGTGGGAGCAACACTGTGACGCCTGAAGCCGCGCAGGGCGCTCTTGGGTGCCCCGCCAACAGCCGTTGTGCGCGGCATTCGGGTGCAACACTGGTTTGCGCCGCGCCGGCATCCCGATTTGTTAGGTTTTCATACAGGCGCGGGGCATGGCCAATGGCCACACCCTCGACTGTTTTCGCCACTTGGCATTGTACAAACCCGTAAGCAAAAGGAGAAACAAATGAGTACATTTAAACCTGATAATGCCCCCTATCTGATGCCGTATTTGACCGTCACCGATCCGGCGACCGCCATGGCGGAATACCACAGAAATTTCGGTTTGGAAACCGGGCAGACGATCGCGGATGATGATGGCGCGCTGATGTTTGGCGAGATGAACTACCGGGGACAGATGTTGCTCATGGTCGGCAAAGAGGGCGCCTTTGGCGACAAGGCGAACGCGCCGGTGCGTGATGATATCGTGAGTCCGGTATCCCTCTATGTCTATTGTGAAGATGTGGATACCGTTCACGAGCGCGCCAATGCCAACGGCTTGCAGGTGCTGGAGCAACCTCAAAACATGTTCTGGGGGGACCGGGTGGCGAAATTCAAGGACAGTAATGGTCATCTTTGGAGT